>SAAR01000118.1 GCA_009916335.1 Erysipelotrichia bacterium
CTTATCTTTGACTTCTAATAGTGCTAAGTCTGCTTGATGAGAAATGTATTTGATATGAGCTGTGTATTTTTTTGAACCATTTTCTTTTGAGACTTGGATAAGTTTTGAATCAGAAACCACATGGGCAGAGGTTAATATCAACTTTCCAGCAATAATGGCACCCGATCCACCAAACTCTTGTATTTTTCCATTTTGCCATGGGTATTGGTAATTAGGGAGTGAAACAGAAGAAGTGATTTTAACGATGGATTTACTTGGAGATGGCGATGCCCATAAAAATGACAATGAAACAATAAATACACTGAGTAGTTTTCGCATGATATTTCCTAATATTTTGTAATAGGTAAGATTATCTTTAATCCTCTTTACAAATGTTAAAGTGTTGGATTTTAGTACTATTGTGATATGTAATCATCATAGATAAATCTAGACACTTCTTGAATAAAGTAATGATGATTAGTGGTTTATTTTATCTCTTCTGTTAATTTTTAATACCTAATGATTTAGTTTTGCTTGCATGTTTATTTGATACAATACACTATTTACATGGTCTTCTATTTCACTTATAAGGTTTCTTAAGAATTTTTCCATTGTACGAAGTTGAAAGTGATATAAATGTAAAAAGTTTTACTTCGCTATAAAATCTATTAATAAAAAATTTATTTTTTAAAGGATCAATCAATAATTTGTAAAAAATGTAATACTGAAAACAAACTTGATGCAAAGTTTTGTAAAAGCTCTTGTTTTTCTCGTAACCATATTTTTTGACGAATGAATTGAAAATTTCATTGAGAGCTAATTTAAATATTCTTTTTTGGCAAAAGTTTCGAAATTTTTTTAAAGCCAAAATAGATTTTTGTAAACAATAGATCTAATGTTAAGAAAAATAATATTTTACTAAGTAAATGGCAAATAAAAAAGGAGAATAAAAGTGGCAACAAAAACAACACAGATTCAAATCAGAACCACAGAAGAGATTAAAGATATCCTGGCCAAAAAAGCGAGCAAGGCAGGGTTTAGCAACTTAACAGAATATATGCTTTTTGTGGGATTGAATGCAGAAATAAAAGTTTCCATTAAAAACAAGACCCCAAAATGAATATCAAGCATGGCAGATACCTTATTATTGCCGAACACGAAGAAATCAGTGTTGTAAATTACGAACCTCATCATCACGAGAAGGTCATCACAAGACAAGAAAAAGATGAATTATCACAACTCTATTATGACCAAGGCTATTATGGGCAAAAAGCTGTTTTTACTCCTACTCGAACAGGAAATCTCAAAGCAAGCTCCGTTGTTGGTGCAATAAAGTTAACAACCGGAACAACCATTGAGGTGCTTCCAAAGTTTTCCAAAGAGTCCTTAAAAAGTGGATTGGCCATTGTTAATCATCGAGCTACTCTTTTGCAAATGATTTTGCTCGCAAGAGATGATAAACCAATTTTTTTAGAGTCTACGGCAATAAAAGAAAACTCAAGCGAAATTCCCTTGTTGGAAAACTTTGTTCTTATTTTTGCGAGACGATTATCCAAGGAGCTTTTAAAAGGCCTTCATACCGATTATCACACAACTCAAAAGACCAGTCCTTATATTAAAGGCAAACTCCTGCTTCAAAAGCAGATTCGAGGGGGAATTGGTAATGCTGGGATGCATCATGTGGAGTGTGACGAATATTCTGAATGCAATCCTCTCATGGTCTTTTTTAAAGCATCTGTGAGATTTTTACTTGGCCTAAGCGAATTTTCGTTCGCCACAAAAAGCGCACTGACCGAATCATTATTTTTACTAAACGATGTTGACGATGAAAGGCTTCAGCAAATTGCTTCTCGTCATTTCATTTTTAATCGCAACAACGAACGCTTTTCGGCTCTTTACTATCAGTGTCTCCATATTATCTCTCGCTATTATCCCTATACCGCCTCAAGCAAAGGGGCTGAATTTTATTCTATTTTGTACAACATGGATGAGTTATTTGAGCGATTCTTATCCTACCTTTTTGCAAGGGATGGAATTAGTTTTAAGGAGCAAAGAAAACTCTATGCGTATGAGTCTCCAACGGCAGATAGAAAGCTCTATGGTGTCCCTGATTTTGTTTTTACGCAATCTGATAAATCAAAAGATATTGTATGTGTTGGCGATGCCAAATGGAAACTGTTAAACCCGTCTGATTCACAACTAGGGCTAGATATGCCAAATTTTTGGCAAATCATGGCCTATATGAGTTTAGCAGGCAACAGTGGGGCTTTGGTTCCAGGATGCTTTTTTGTGCCAACATTTGAAGACGAAAGCAAAGAGTATGTGTTTGAACCAATCAATAGTGGACATCCTCCCATCTCAATGATTGCCCTTAGTTTTACTCAGCCGGTTGAACAGCTTCTTAGCACCACTTCATTTGTTTTTGAAGATGGCCGGCTACGTCTAAAAATAAAATTAACCGAATTGCAGTGGATAGATTTTATTGTTACGGAGCTAGATGCAGCAAAAAAAGGTTTTGTAACGCAAGACATAGCGACTTCCATGAAAAGCTCAAAACCTCTTGGAGAGATGATTAGCTCGTTTAATGAAATCACCTCCTTGGGTATCAAAGATGTCAAGTTTGCATTTTCAAAGCTTGATGATTTTATGTCTTCAGATGATGGGCTCTCTTGGTTTTTGTTTCTTGGAGAGTGTAAGGAAAAGGCCAATAGCATGCTGGCGGTTTCTAAATCATTTCAAGCTGCTTTCGCAAATAGGCTCGTTACGCAGTTGCTGATATTTGCTAAAGAACAAGAAAAGACCGTTCTTACTCCTCCGCCTCATGCAAATGGGCAAACACTGGGTGTTCAAACCATTACGCCTCAAGAAGCTTTGAGTGTTGATAATATAAAGATTCTAGGCATGCCGTTTTCCAGATTTTTAGTCAGTACCCACCATGGAAAAAACAAGTGGATTGAGGATGCTATGTCTAGAAATAATTATTCTCAAAATGAGTGGGAGTTGGCTTGCGAATATACCATTGATCAGTTTTCTCAATATCGATTTGTTAATGCCAAGGTTGACTATTTTTCTATTGTTTTAAGTTTTCTAAAAACAATAGACAATATTAAGCCACAAAAACTTTTCCGAGCATATTCATATTTTACTCAGGATGAGCTTGTTTTTATTCTTGGCATGCTAAAAGCTATTCAAGTGGGCAACGTTGATATTTTATTTCAATATATCATCAAGGAAGTAAAATACTTTAGGCTTTTACCTAAAGCAGTTTTATCCATCAAAGAGTATATTAAAAATGGTCTTCTGCCTACCACGGTGCTCAAAAATGCCAATTTTATTTTAGAAAATGCCCCTTTTCAGCAGAACGCCATGTCAGTAGGTGTAACGAGCAGTCGAATGCTTGATAGAGACTTAATGACTGAACTCTTTAGGCTTAAAGACGAAGATATTCCAAAAAAATTGGTTGAACAGTTAAAGATACCAAGAAGTCCTGAATTTTTAACCCATTGCTTAGCAACCGCTCTTGGCAATCGCAATTTGTCTCTTTGTAAACATATTGGGGACGACACAATGGCAAAGGAGAGAGATTTTATTGCTCGGCTCATTAGGGAGCTAAACGTAGCAGAAGAGTACAGAAAGCCGATTAGTGACGAAATTGCGCAAGAAACACTTCTCTATAAACACATTGTTTTTCATCACACCAGGGCTCCATCACACGTCTGGTCATTGATTGCAGAGTATTCACCCGTATTTGAATTGATATCAGAAGCAATGTCTTATGTGGATGATTCAAAAAGTGCTTATTTGTCAAAATATCTTATTGGCGGGTTTTTAAGAAACCCTCTTTTCCCTCGAACCAAAGATGATGATATTGAGCTCTATGCAAAATTACAAAATCTTCTTTTTGTGCTCACTAAAAAAATTCTAGCCTTTGATAATACTGAGCTTCGCGATCAGCTTATCTCTCAGATATCAAAAAATTGGCACAAAGGAGAGTCTGTTACAGAGCTTATCATCAAACACTACTCCGAAGATAAGCAGATGATGCAAAATTTGGCAAATGATTACGGTGTGCTCAATGGCCGCTTTGGGGACAAAATCAAAGAGATAGCCGAAAGGCTTACTCTGCGCCTTGGCCCGCAAAAATCATTTGTTAAATATGGACAGAGCGAAGATGAAACCTCTTCGAACTCTTCACTTCGAGGAAGTTTGGCGGACGGCCTAGAACAATTCAAATCAAAAACTAATTCATAAGGAAAGCAGATGCAATTAAATCAAATTCTTTTTGGTCCAGCAGGAACAGGAAAGACCATTCAAGCCATTAAATTGGCACAAGATATTGTTAGAGGAAGTCACGAATCTTTAACGGATGCTGATTTTAAAACACTCTCTAATGTGCCTGATCTTGGTATTGATACAAGTGCGAAGGATCTTATCGTTGATATCAATAGCTACGAAACATCCATTGATAAAATACTTAGTAGAAAAGACTACGAAGGCTATCTAAAACACATCGACAACAAAGAAGAGGCCATTAGAAACTACAGAGCTTTCCCTCTCATTGAAACCGTTACGTTTCATCCAGAGTATAGCTATCAAGATTTTATTGAAGGTATTGCAGCAGAAACGAAAGGTTCACAGGTTCACTATTCAATTCGTAGTGGAATTTTTAAAATGCTTTGCGCAAGAGCCAAAAGAAACCCAGAATATAATTACGTCCTCATTATTGATGAAATCAACAGGGGAAACATTTCTAAAATTTTTGGTGAAGCGTTTACGCTGATTGAAGAAGATAAACGACTTGGCGCTAAAAATGAGATGTCCGTCAATCTTATTTATTCAAAAGACGAAAAAGGTAATCCAAAAAAACTATCGGTACCAAATAATCTTTATATTGTCGCAACCATGAATACCGTAGATAAATCCATTGCAATGATTGATATTGCACTTAGAAGACGTTTTAGTTTTACGGAACTGCTTCCACGATATGATCTTTTTAACGAGGTTACGGCTGAAGGCGGAATCAATATAGGAAAGATGCTCAATGTGCTTAATGATAGAATTACTCTATTAAAAAACGAACACTATCAAATAGGCCATTCTTACTTTTTACCGAAAAACTATCCATCAAAAAAAGAACTCTCTTTTGAAGAGGTGCAACAGATATTTACATACAACATCCTCCCATTACTGCAAGAGTATTTTTATGACGACTGGGAATCAATTTGTGCTGTATTGAACCATTCTGATGCCATTGAAGAGCCAATTCTTCAAAAGTTGGAAAGAAGCAATGTGTTTTCAGGTGCATCCTCTTATGACAGAATGGTAAAAAATCGCACAAATAGTTACAAGGTAAATAAATCTTTTGGAATCTCTGCAATTAAGTCAATTTATCAATAAAATAAAGATAGTAGTGTATTAAAAATATCAGTATGGTACTAGATACTTTTAGGAAAGAGTTCAGTACAATTTTTTTAGTAGCTTAATTATATTTCAAGAAAATTTATGAAAGGATTGTTAGAGTTGTATTCAGTTATTTCTAGCAGTTTTTATTATAATAATTAGAAATTAGTCTATTCTATTTCAATGACAGTTGAGCGATATGATGAATTTGATGCTTGATATACAAAGTAAACCACTTAGTATCTTTTAACACCAAGTGGTTTTATGTTAAGACTGAATCAAAAAAAAGGTAATGAAAGCATAGAGTATTAGGGTAAATGATCGCTAAACATCTAAAAAACATCCCCAAAATATCATATCCTCTGTGCTACAATTCTTTTTCAAAAAATGATGATATCTAAGAGGAGGGCGTATGAGTATCAAACAGATTTGTATGGATGCCTTTGAAAATGATCATGAAGTTATTCGTATAGGCAATCTAGCCATAACAAACCATCCCGATGTCATTACCCTTGAAGGTATCCTTCATCTGACGAAAGATCAAAAAGGCTTAGAATGCGCCTTCGCCCTCAAACGCCAAATCGATACCATCGTAGATAAACTCAAACGAGAAGATTTACCCCCTATTTTAAATGCATAAGTCTTTACGAGACTTTTTGCCAAACGACAAGGAGTCTATTTTTCTTCCGAATGATTCAAAATCCAAATCAGAACAAGCCCACATAATGGGATTCCAAAGAAAAACACCATAGCAAAAAATTCCATCATTGTTTCTCTTTCTCCTCTTCTAAAAAACTGTTTTTATTCTTGTTGTGCAACAAGTGCGTAAACATCTCTTTGGCAGTATTTAACACTGTTTCATCTAAGCTATCACTGGGATGGTATTTCTTTGTTGCATAGGTAAATTCTGGATGCATCTGTTGATAAAGGCTTCGTGCGATTTCTTTTCCAAGCAAGGTGGCAAGTGCTTTTTTGTAGCGTTTGTTGAGGGGTCGAATCAGCATGAACCACAAGAGGATATAGGCACTACCTGCTGGAATAATGAACTGGCATATACTATCCCAGTTCATGGAGGTTCTCCTGATACTCTTTATCTTGGGAAAGCTTCCTTGCTTGTTCTTCCCAGAGGTTTTTCTCTTTGATTTTTTCTTCGGCATTGTATTCGTGGAGTGCTTTAAAGGCGAGCAGAGCTCTGTATTCACCATAAGAGAGTAAAACACCTTGTGGGGCTTCTTTGGTGTTGGTGATAATCACTTTGGTTAGTTTTTCAGAGGCAATGCGTTCTAGTATGGTTTCTAGATGCCTTTGCACTTGTCTGTGTGTCAGCGTAATTCCAACCGCAGTGCCTAAGGTCTCTTTTTCTTCTTGGTGGCGTTTGGCTCTTAGGATAGACTCTTTTTGCTCTGTTTTGATAGTACCCCATAAGAGAAAGAGTACAATCATCAGCATAATAAGAGAAGCAGGATTGTCGGGGATTAAAAAATCAAACATCGGTTTCTCCTTTTTTGGACTGGGATTCTTTTTTATCAAGATAGTAAATGGCTAGTTTGAGGTGTGCAATCGTAAGCAGCATTAGGATACCTATGAGTACAAGGGTTTCAATGGTGATCATGGGTTACTCCTGGGTTCGTAAATGGCTTTTCGGTTGTTGATCAATGGCTTTTTTGCTCCCCTTAACAATCCTCTTAAAACCATACGATCCTTCAAGCTCATCGTTGTTTTAGAGCCCAATTGAACAATTCGTACAAGCTCTTTTCTTATCATCTGATGACGTAGCGCCTTAGCATAGACGTGCAGTGCTTTGTGCATCACACAGGTGCGGGTTGCATGCAGTTGCTTGGCTAAGATGCCAACAGATCTTCGCTCTTTGGGAGAGAGGTTGAGGGTTATTTTTTTCATAAGAGTTCCTTGGTATCTTCTTCTTTATAGATAATTTCCCTAAACCCATCAAAGTCTCTCAAAGGATGCATCTGTGTTCTATCCCTGTTGGCCAAACGCGTTTCAATAATCTTAGCAATAGCGATATCATCCAAATACTCCTCAAGTCCTTTAAGTCGTAAAAACTCTTCCATAGGCACTAAGACAACAATGGGTTCATTCTTATCTAGAATAACCCCTTCTTGATGCCCTTTAATCTGTTTAAGAAGCGCAATGACACGTGTTCCTAAGTGTTTTTCCTCTAAATCTACACCCAAATAGCGCTTTCCTGCAAATTCAATTGCTTCAAAGGGTTTTTGCATTGTTTGTTTCAAGTTCTCGCCTAAACGATATGCCCATAGTGCTAATGCTGTTGCTATGACTAGGGGCAACCATGTTGTAAGGGTTTCCATCTGTGTTTCCTTTTGTGTTTTAGGTGTACATGGGGTCTTATTTTGAAAAAAGCCAACGAAGGCTTTTTTTAGTGGTGCGTATCAGCCACATCTGTGTTAGGTTTCTATGTGAGACAATGTAATCTAAGAATATCCATACCAAAGCAATCACTCCAATACAGCCCCAAGATGAGAGTGGATAAAGGCTTAATAACCCAAGACCATACGCACAGGCAAAGAGAAATGCAATAGGGTATTTAACGATCTTCACATCCCATATTCTAGAAGCAAGGCCCCATCCTAGAAAAAATGCAGGCATCACACTAAAGACACTCAGCGCAATTACTAAATACAGAACCAATCCAGCTCCCATCTCTTCAGACGAGACACACCACCTTGGGCCATAATCATCAGACATCATTTTCTCCTTTATAGTCATTATTTTCTTTTTCATTCACAAAGACAATGTGTTTCAATAAACGCATCAAAGAGCGTTTTCTAGAATAGGGTTTGTGTTTATTTGAAGCTCTCTTCTTCTCTTCGGTATCCTTTTGCACAAAGGTACTTAAGGTTAATCGTGGATGTGAAAGATTGACACGCATACAGATACGCTTCTTATTGGCATCATTGATAATCCATTGCACATAATGGTGTTCTAAAAAACGATGGACACTGGGGACAAAGTCACTATCGGAACTAATCAGAATCAAATGGGTACAGCCTTGATGCATAGCAATCAACTTCATAATCTTCTCATCTGCACTTCCAGGATAGTTTTCAAAGAGCACAAAGCCATGCTCTTCGAAGAACCCTAGAACAGAAGGACTCAGAACCTTTTTAGAAATGGCATAGAGCTTCTCTGGGGTAAATTTCACCAAGGCCTTAATAGAATCAAAGCATTTCACACTGATATTCTCCACATCCCAGACTAAAAAGGAGTGACGCAGTAAGGGCTTATCATTCCACAACAGGCTTCCTTGAGGGATACGTTGGTACTGTATCTGTAAAGGCGCAAGAGGATAGCGTTCAAACCAATGTGATAGTGTTTTAATCATCATTCTTTATCCTTGTAAAGACGGTACATGGTGCGAGCCAATTCTGCAACGGTCTCTTTGGATAACCCTAGCTCTAAAGAGAGCTCTTCTAAAAGTGCTTTGGCTTTAGGAGAGAGGCTATGCTCATCCAAAGAAGAGTCCTTCTTCGCCTTAGAATGTTTTTTAGTCTTTTCTTTCATGCACCTTCCTTTAAAAATAACGATTCAGCCATTCTTGGCTGATACAACACTCCACAATAAATCCCAATAAGGCTAGAAGCAGTAAAAAATATAAAAACAGTGTTTTAGAAAGATCCATCTGCGTTTCAAAGAGCAGATAGGCTCCGATCATCAAACTAAGACTGTAGGCATAGTTCATTCACTCCTCCTACACACTCAATACAGCGATTAAAGTAAGAAGCGTTACCCCTAAGACCATAACCTTTAAAGCCATTGCCACACTAAAGCTTGAACGTGGAAACATCATAGGAATCACCAACAAGAGAACTAAGGCCAGCAGTGCCATAAAGACGATAGAAGCATGCGAAGGAGCACTCATCATGCATCCTTTTGCTCTTGCTTCATAGAAGCATCACACGCATTAAAAGCTCTATCCACAGCACCATCTTTACCATTGCGTCTTTGGACCCATCGTTGTTTGAGAAAATTCAATAACATCGATACCCCTTTAAAAAACAGATTGATAAAAAGAACAATCAATGTCAGATAGACAAAGTCACTCACACCAAATTCTTTTATTTTATACGTTGGAGATGCCTCCACGCTTATGGAGGCGTTGTGTTCGTTGTTATTTTTTAAGACTAAGTACGTACTCGACATCGCTGTTTGCTCCTTTTTTTAGGCAATACTCTATTAAGGCTCATTTTTCCTCTATTAAAATAGAGGCACACAGCACTAAACGTGTAGGGATGAATTGACCTCTTAGAAGAGGTCATTACTTCTTAGAAGAAGATGCTATCGCCACAAAAGTGCATTGTGGCTCCTTTTAGAGGGGATAGGGTTACATAAAACGTAAGCATCTTCTTACATCCAATTACTTACAGCATTGGCAAACTCTAAACCCACAACACATAAGGTAAAAAAGTGTTCACGGTAAAGCAGTTTACGCTCTAGATTCATTCGTCTCATTGCAGCTCCT
>SAAR01000619.1 GCA_009916335.1 Erysipelotrichia bacterium
GGGAGGAAGATTAAATGAAAAAGAAGATTTTAGGGATTATAACGGCATTTGTGATGGTGCTATCTGTTTGTAATTTAACAAGTATTACAGCAGAAACAACAGCAACAGGAGGAGAAAGTGGAGCCATTCAAGAGGGTAACGTTGTTTATTTAAGAGGGAATGATGCAATTATCAAAGCAGATCCTAACAATGCGAATGGTGCTATTGTGAAAACAACTGTAGATAATCAAAAATTTTATGTAACTCAAGATAGTAACAATCCATCTCATATTTACGCAGGTGCTGAAACAGGTAACTATGGTATTGTCAACATAACTATGGAAGGTGGAAGTGTTGATTATATATTAGGTGGAAATAAATTGAGTGGTGTGGTTGATACCGCTAATATTCATATCAAAGGTGGTAATGTAGGTATAGTTCATGGTAGTTCAAGGAGTACATCAGCTGGAACATTAAATGACTGCACTGTTAACAGAACAAATAATGTTAATATTGTTATGGACGGTGGGGAGGCACAAGCATTAGTCCCTGGATCATTTAGCTTAACATATGTAAAAAATGCAAGCGTTGTATTGAATGGTGGAACTGTAGCAGCTACTACTTCTCCTGTCCAATCAGGAATTTTAGGTGGGACGAATGGGAAAGTTGAAAATTTAAATATTGTAGTTAATGGTGGTACAACAAAAGACATCGCATTAGCACAAAGAACTATGATTACAGGACAAGCTACAATTAATGTTACAGGTGGATCAGTAGGTAATGTTTATGCTGGTTCTTATTATGATGATGGTGATAATTACGAGGGAAGTAAATGGGAAAAATGGACAATTGGTAATGTAAACTATGGACAAGCAGCTAATATTGATATAAATATTGGTGAAAATGTTAAATATAATGATATTTATGCAGGGTTCCAGTTTTTAGATAAGAAAAATTTTATAGATAAATTTGGAGGATATCATTACGATGGAACAGCAAATATTGACGGATCAGAAAATATTAAAGCTAATTTAACTTTAGCTGCTACACCAGCAAAAGTTAAAGGGCAAAATGAGCAACATACAGTTTCTATGATTGATTCAAAATATGCTAATACAAATTGGCTTGCTACAGGAATTAGTTTAGATAAAACTTCTGCTTCATTAAATGTTGGACAGTCTATTGATTTAACAGCGACAATTGCACCTGCAAATGTTACTGATAAAAAAGTTGTTTGGCAAACAAGTAACAATAAAGTTGTGTCAGTGGATGAAAATGGTAAAGTAAGTGCAGTTGCACCAGGAAGTGCGACAATTACAGCAAGTGTGAATGGTTTAAAAGCAACATGTGTTGTAACTGTATATAAAGTGGAAAAACCAGATGTACCAGTAATTGATCCTACAAAACCTGTAGAAGATGTTACAGTGGGTGTCAAAGATGAAGTTTCAAAAGAGGTAGTAGAAAAAACAACAACTTCTGTTGTTGATAAGATTGTAAACAATGAAGATGCAAAGAATGTATCAAAAGAAACAGCTGATAAAGTAAAAGAAGCACTTAAAGATGGAAAAACAATTACTTCTGAAGTAGTTGTAGAAACTGTGAAAGAATCAAAAGTAGACAAAACAGTATTAAAAGCAGTGAAAGAAGAAGTGAAAGCATTAAGTAGTGATACAAAGAAAGTAGAAGTTGCACAATACTTAGATTTAAGTGTGTTATTAAAAGCAAATAATAGTGAAACATTAGGAAGTATTAATGTATTAGATAAACCAATCACATTTACAGTAGCATTACCCAAAGAGTTAGTAAAAGAAGGAAGAGTATTCTATGTAATTAGAGTACATGAAGGAGTGGCTGAAAAGTTAGAAACAACATTAAATGAAGATGGTACATTATCATTT
>SAAR01000620.1 GCA_009916335.1 Erysipelotrichia bacterium
GAACAAGGTGAACATCGTAAATATATTCGGACAATTTGGGAAAAAATTAAAAAAACTTCTGGAATAGAAAAAATGCGCTTACATGATATGCGCCATCTTATAGGATATCGTGCTTCAAAAGCTAATTTACCACTTCATGTAATTTCCAAAGCATTAGGTCATAGTTCGATTCAAACTACAATGCGATATGCCAATGTTGACACTGATATGGTTGCGGATTTATTAAGTATTGTAAAAAATACTTCTAATTCAGGGAAATAGCATATATAACAGTGGCAACAATTATGTATTTCATGTACTGAGTGATAAAAGTAGAAAAATGGATAAAGGAACAGTGTGTAATCACTGGGATAAGGTCTTAAAACAATTAGGTGTTCATCTTAGAATTCATGATTTGTGGCATTTGATCGGTGGTACCTTGGTATCTAGTGGTAGAACCTTAGAACAGGTGGCTTCTGTTTTAGGTCATACGTCCATCAGCGTGACAAAGCGGTATTCTAAAGTTCGCCAAGAAGTTGCAGCAGAATCACTGGAAGATTTTTTTAGTAGAGTACGAAAATAAACAAGTATTGTTAATAGTTGATAATAAAAATATTTCTCAGAATTTAATATATTTGTATCGATGCAATAAAATAACTTATTTATATGTATTGTATTACATATAAAATTGATGTATAATTGTGATACAAAACACTAGGAAAATCTCATGTTAGAAGAACTTTTTATTAAAAGTCGTGATTTTGTTACATTGAATAATCAATCTTATAAACGCTACTTTATCATGACTCAACCATTAGAACATAGACTTTCTATTATTGTTGGTCCTAGAGGTATTGGTAAAACAACGACGATTGCACAATATATGAGCTTGCATTATAAAGAGCATGAAGCTTTGTATGTTAATCTTGATGATATTCAAAACACCACTCAATTTAGTATGACAGAGATTGCAGAAGAGTTTGTTCTTAATGGTGGTAAGTTGCTGTGCTTTGATGAAATACACAAATACAACTCTTGGTCAGCTGAACTTAAAAATATTTATGACCGCTTTGGTGATCTTAAAGTGATTGCTACAGGAAGTTCTGCTTTACAAATCAATCAGGGTAGCCATGACCTCAGTAGACGTGCTATTGTCTATACAATGGTAGGCATGAGCTTTCGAGAATTTTTAGAATTGCATTATGGATTTGAGTTTAGTCCATATAGTTTATATGATATTTTAAACAAGCATGTGGAGTTAGCAACAGAGATAAAAAAACAGATTGAACAAAAAGAGCATAAGATTATTCCTTTGTTTAAAAACTATCTCAAGTATGGCTATTATCCCTACTATTTGTCAATGCCAAATACAACGCTTTTCTTACAAACACTTCAACAGAATATTAATGTCTCCATTGAGAGTGATTTACTTTATGTCTATCCAAAGCTCAATGGCACTAGTATCAAAAAAATCAAAACCTTGCTCTCTATTATTATCAAAAGTGTACCGTTTGAGCCAAATATCAGTGACATGAAAAAAGCTGCTGATATTGCCGATGATAGAACGTTAAAAGAGTATCTCTCAAAGTTGGATGATGCAGGGCTTATTAAGCTTTTGATGCGAAATGCTTTAGCCATGAAGTCTATCGATAAGCCAGAAAAGATTTATCTAGCCAACCCAAATTTAATGTACACAAAAGAGCCTGATATTGGTAATTTGAGAGAAACTTTCTTTGTAAATCAAATGGATAACTACTATAAAATTAAACAAAGTCTTAGTGATGATGGTATTTTTGCTGGTAAAAGTGGGGATTTTTACTGTGAAGAGAAATATACGTTTGAAGTGGGTGGTAAAAAGAAGGGATTTAGTCAAATAAAAGACGTCCCTGATTCTTATG
>SAAR01000621.1 GCA_009916335.1 Erysipelotrichia bacterium
TGCGTATTACAGATTATTTATGAGCATGACAGGCTACAGAGAGTCTTGTTATGACTGTAAATATTCTTCAATTAAAAAACCATCTGACATTACATTAGGAGATTATTATATAGGGGAGAGTAAATCAAAATATATAAAAGGGTTACATTTTTCTAATGATACATTTTATTCCTGTGTGATAACACATTCCATTAAAGGTGAAGAAATATTAAGGAAAATAGATTGTCAGTATACCGAAATCCCTACTGAAGATGCAATCGAAGATCATGAACACCTAAAACATTCAAGTTTACCGACGAATACTGGAATAACTATGCTCAAAATTTATCAGAGAGGTGGCTTTAAAAAACTTCAAGATTATCTTCGCTTAAGGAATGGAATTGTGGATATTGTACGTTTGTTTCGTAATTAATTGAATTATCTACGTTAATCTTATGGTTATCAATTGAAGAAGGAAATAATGATTATGAATCTAACCAACTACAAAGCAACCTCTCTGACTTATCCAAACGGTGAGTATCGACTTGGTACACCAGCCGAGATCATCGACGAAGGAAGCTTTTATCGCATCGACGGTACTCACATCTTTGATAAATTCAAGATCGAGGCTGTTGATGCTGAATGTGATAAGATAACGATTCACATGAAGGACAAGGACGTCATCCTGATGGTGGTGAAGAAATGATCGTTGATCTGCATGAGAAATATGATGTGACTCCTGAGTGGTTTGAAGAACAGGTCAGAGACGCACAACAGGCACTCCAGAAAGCGGTAACTCAGCAAAGTAAGCATCAACATGATGTCAGGTGTGCGGACGCGCGGTTTAAAAAACTTTGAATTATTCTCCACCAGAAGTTGAAGCCTTGATACGATATAACATGCCAAAACATGAAATGTTTACGCTACAAGGGCAAATCAAATTTATTAATTCATCTTCTTAATGGTAAGTATATCGATGATAATTTAAATGTCAGAAATTAATTTACAAAAAAATAGAACCATATTTATAATCATATATCACATCAACACTTATTTAATAATTACTACAATTATAATATTATTTTATAAATAATTTAAAATCAAAACTCACGCTTTTTCTAATAATAGTAATTATAGATAGAATAATACACAAACAATACCAAAGTGGATGATATTTTTCTCAGAACAGCAATGGGTCATATTTATGAACAACATCCAGGATGACTTTGTAATCCGTAACGGGATCCAAATCAGATGTGAACAGTGCCTTTTGCAGATGGATATACCTAGCAATAATGACAAGAGCATCCGAGCGTCTTAGCGATACACAAAGAAAAACAGCCATGCTTTGGATAGCCTCTGCAGAGATAGGCTCTAATGCAGCACCAGGACCTTCTTTGTAGGTTACAGGCGGGAAGATCAACATTATTTGCTCCAAAAACAAAGGCACGTTTTGCACATTTCCTGGAAACGATACCATACGGGAATCATATCTTTGAATCGTTGAAATACCGTTCAGGATCAACAAAAAGACAAATTCAATGTATACGTTTGATTCATAATGTTTATTTTTTTTGCATTTTTAAACACTTTTTACATTGTTAATTTCATACAAAAAAAATCATTTCACCTGCAATCAATAATTGTAATGACATGGTTACAGTAACTCACCAGCCCATGTTAACATTCAGACGTGAAGGTTATAAAAAGTTTGCCTGGTATCATTTGATGAAAATTTCGATGCGCAAACAAAGTAATAACGCGTATTTATCATACAAATATTG
Organism: Erysipelotrichia bacterium; assembly: GCA_009916335.1. The sequence continues at coordinate 1,764 of SAAR01000621.1, forward strand.
ATTGCATGGTATGCGCTTACAATTTCACATAAAAGATAGCGTAAATTTTAGCAAATAAGCGGATAAATCCTAAACGATAGTTTATGATTGCACTAGCAAGGAAGGACGC
>SAAR01000622.1 GCA_009916335.1 Erysipelotrichia bacterium
ATCAAATATAAGGCAAAGTAGCTTTTATATTTGATATTATTCTCAGTCTCATTGATCAGTGACAGGTATTCATCTTCTTGTAGAAATTTATCTTCTACAGATCGTGGCTGCTTTTGTGATTTAGCTTTTGCAAAATCTGCGAAATTTTCATCTATTATTTTTTCGTGTACGGCTATCTTCATCGCCGATTTAATATGATAGTGAAAATTCTCTATAGTTTCCTGTGAGTATTTCTGGCCAAACTGATTGAGCACCTCCTGATAATATGTTGCGGTAATATCAATTATTTTTATGTTTGGCATATACATTTCAATATGCTTCTTTGTCTGCTTATACTTTTGCCAAGTCACTTCAGATATATGCGGTCGTTTATGAATTTCTGCCCATCTATCAAAGAAATCAGAAATTAGTACATTCTTATCGGTCATTGTATCGTGGGAAAGCATAAGTTCTGCTTCAAGTGCAAATTGTTTAGCTTCAGTTTTTGTTTTAAACCCACTTTTTGATTTTATTTTGTTATTACCAGTCGAATCTTTATAAGAGATTCTGTATTCCCATGTATTATTGTTTCTTTTTCTGAAATATGCCATTAAATCTCCTAAATCTATGGTAAAATGGGTATAGTAAAACCTACTGTATTCCAGTATTGTTTACTATATTTTGGTAAGCGTTACTCACAATCTTTGGCGAGGGAGTGAGTGGCGTTTTTTTGGTTAATTAAATTACATCATCTTTTTTCTTGAAGTTTTTCAAACTAGCTAGATATAAAGCGCCACCAACTATTGAAACGATTCCTCCAGCCCATCCAAGGAATGGGATAAACGCAACAGCGCCACCGACAATTAAAAGAACGTTTGGTGCTGTTTTAACGAGATTTTTATCTTTATACATAACTGCTGCTACTATACCTAAAACTAATATCGCAATTTTGATTAGGTTCAAGAATAGCGCTGCACCAGTTGTGCTTGTAGCAGATGAGTTTTCGGCAGCTACATCACTTACTGCTGTTGTCAACAAAACGAACGGTCCGAACAACAAAATAATTCCGCCAATAAGTCCGACGATTCCGTTCGTCAATGCAAGGTTCTTACTTTTCATAAATAAATACTCCTATTCCAGCTTTTAACGTGGATCCTATCTGCACGATATTTTACTCACAATCTTTGTCGAGGTAGTGAGTGGCGTTTTTTGTTCATTATTGCGCCGAACTAGTGTAAGCTTCTGTTATTTTAGCAGCTTCTGTGGTATAAACATCTGTCAATTTTTTTGAAAATTCGTTGTAAGTATCTTGCTTTCCGCTTCCGTTAGACATCATCACTTCTGCCATTTTGCTAATGCCTTCTGTAGATATTTCAGCTAGTTTAGATATTTTAGAATTAGAAATTGTTGCAAGACCTTCTAACCCAGATGTGTTTGAAGTAGCCTCTGCGTTATATTCGTCAATCAGAACAGGTGTAGCGTCAGTGATTTTCTTGCTGTATTCATCTAAAATGACTTGGTCTTGTTGTTCTTCTGTTAACTTTTCGCTTTTAGCTTCATTTGTTTTTTCTGTTTTATAAGACGATGCTTCGCCTTTTTCTGCATTTCCAGTAGCTGAACAAGCAGTCAAAAACATACCAGATAAAACGATTCCTAAAATTGTGATTTTTTTCATTATATTTATTCTTCCTACTAGCTTTTAACGTGGATCCTATCTGCACGATTTTTTTATTTAAATAAGTCCCAGAAACTAAATGTAGTTTTCTTATATATTTTATTTTTGATTGACTTTGTTGGTGATTTTATAAACCCGATACCTTTTTGTCCGTATCCAGGTATTATCGCATTTTTAACTTTACGTTTTATTTTTCCAGTTGTTCTGGCCTTAATGC
>SAAR01000623.1 GCA_009916335.1 Erysipelotrichia bacterium
CGTAAATGCAATTTTTAAGCTTGATAATGGAGAAGATGAGATTGACGACTCACTGGCAGAGATTGAGCTGCCAGATGGCTTTAAAAGAGTTTTCTTTGATAGATATTTAAATTCAAGGCAATTTGAGCCTGATGATTACGATTATTTTCCAGTTGGAGTATCTAAGGACTTTAAATTTAAAGACTATATAATATTTCCAATTATTGACGATGGGCGAGTTGTTGGGTATGTTTCCAGAAACAAGAAAAGCAAAAGGCAAATTGACGCACATAATAGAAAAGCTAGTCGTAGAGGTGGGTATAAGATTTTAAGGTATCGGAATTCAACTGAGAATGACTTTGTAAAGCTTTTGTATAACTATGATAGCGTGATTGAAGATGAAACTCAAACCGTAATTCTGGTTGAAGGAATTTTTGACTGCATTGGAATCACCAGGGAACTCGAGCTATACGATTCACAAAAGGTTGCTGCTGTTGCTACGTTTGGAAAGAAAGTCTCAAATGTTCACATCTACAAGCTACAATCAAAAGGTGTTAAAAATGTAGTCATAGGGTATGATGCTGACTTTGTTGAAGCAATTAAAAAGACAGCTGAACAACTTGAAACATATTTTAACGTATTTATAGCTCCTCCACCAAATCCAGACGTTGACTATGGAGACATGGGGTTTTGGGATTTCTGGGAGTCATACATTGACAAATTAATGACATTTAGAGAATTTAAATTAGGAAAAATTCAAGAGTAACATGGAAGACAAAAAGTGTGGATTGTTAAACCTATTAAGCGAAGAGAATGAACACAGATTCGTATACAAATCAATGTCTAAGGAGGATCTTTTAGAGCTGCCAAAATTGATTTCAGAATCCATTAAAGAGTACAATAAAAAGCTAGGAGGCATGCATGGCTATAAAATCAGGATTTGATTGCGAAGTAACTATAATAAATCCCAATAAGCAGGTAAAGGGTTTTTCAAACATTGGGTTTTATGAATTTTGCATTGATGTAGTAAATACAAACTCATTCAGCAAATGGTCAATAGAAAACGAAAAGGAGGCATGGGTGAGCAAGCTTGACTTAAAGATTAAGCAGCACGTAGTAGAGGAGTTTCTAACAAGCAAAGAATATAAAAATAACAAAGCGTAGTAAAAAATGACAAATAGAGAAAAAGAATTGCTTTCTGTAGCTAGTGAAGTTATGGAAGCGCTCAGAAGTAATGGGCTTGAATGTGCTCTAAGTGGAAGCTTAATGCTTGCTGTGGCTGGAATAAATAAGCGTAGAGAGTCTAATGATATTGACATTGTGGTTGATTCAAATCTACTCTACAATCAATTCCAGGCTTCTGAATGTGGAGACTTTCGCGCATATGTAATCAGTCTTGTAGAGCCTAAGTGCGGTAAAGTTATCGCCATAAGCAACGAATTATATCCTACAGTATCATTTATTCATAAAGGAAAAACGTATGAATCAGTAATCACAGGCATCACATTCAAAGACTCATTAAATTATGCACAGATTACATTAGGAGAGTACCGCGTTAAATTAACAGAAAAAATTCAACTACTCAGTAAAAATACAGGTAGTAGTTCAACAAATCATATCACAATTACCAATACAAATATCGATGGAGGTGAGTTCTGATGGGACTACAAAAAATTACATTTGAAGGTGGAAATGTCACATCTAAAGTTGATTCAGATTTATACCATTACCTATTTTCAGGTGATGTAGGCATACTAAAAGGATTAAAAAGTGAGGTTAGTTATACCTTAGCTAACAATACAATTACATTGAGTGATGGGTACGTTTCAGTCTATGGACGCATCATTTATATTGAAAATCAAACAACCATTGGTGTCACACCGGATTCTAG
>SAAR01000624.1 GCA_009916335.1 Erysipelotrichia bacterium
AGTGTTTTCTTATGTTTAAAAAATTTTTATTATCAACTTTATTGTTGAGTTTTTCATGTATGGCGACAGAGCAGTTGATAGGTTCTCAATCAGGATCAGTTAATGCGGAGACACAAACATTAAATTTTAGCTCACCTGTAAAGATAACTTGCGATCCGACTTATGATGTAACATTTAAATCTCTCTTTGGAGATGAAAAAAATGGAGGAAAACAACGAACTATTTCACTACTCAACAATTTACTTGGAATCAATGTAATAGATCTTAAATTTCTACCAACAATAAATGAAGGATTTTACGCAAAGAAAACAATATTTGATATCCTTTGTCAATGTGTTTGTCAAAATGGTAACGAAACATATACTGTAGATATAGAAATGCAAAAAAAAGCACATGGAGATTATTTTGACAGAACAGTTTTATATAGTGGTCAACTTTCAGCAAATACAACGATTCCAAATCAGGCATATAGCGAAGCTTCTTTAAAAATAGTGATTTCATTTTTAGATTATGTGTTAGCTGAGCATGCAGATACTCCTGTTTTTGCCGGAAGAATAGTAAAGACTCCTATGCAAATTAATGAAAACACAAAACTACACCCGGTAGTTGTTTTAAGTGATAAATTGCAATTTTATTATCTTCAGCTACCATTAATAGGAAAAGCATTTAAATATCCTAATTTACAAAGTGAATTATCATGTTTTAACCATACAGGACAGTTATGGTTAAAATTGCTAAGCTATAAACATATACCTGAGACTTTGCCAAAAGCGGATCATATAGAAATACCAATAGCTGATTTTGATGATGCTATTGTACAAAATGCTTTAGATTTGCTAGAGGCGTGCAGAACTGGAGAGAAATATGAAAAATTTAAGGCAGAAGTATTGTCACGTAATGACAGTGAACAAATTTGGTTATCAGATCAAAAACGAGCAAAAGCAGAAGGAAAAGCAGAAGGAGAAGCAGAAGGAAAATGGAAAACGCTTATTAAACATCAATTGAGAAAATTTCAAGAAACTCCAGATAATTTTGAATTTTCTAAATGGATAAAGAAAGTTCCGGAAGATTTTATGCGTCAAGAACTAAAGTTCTTAACACTTCGTAAGGTTGATAAAAACATAATAGAACAATTTTTATTGCGGTATAAGCATGTTATGAACAATGAACTTGTTGCAAATGCAACTGGCGCTTCATTTATTATGAGTGATGAGTAAATTTGCCGAGGATGCTTTCCTACACCTCTTATAGCGAAGTAAAAAGTGCCTCAAATACTGCTTTACAGGCGCAATGCTTCGCTAAGATGGAAGATTATGCTTTAGCTGGAAAAACTGTACGAAATGTAAGATTTGAATTAACAATTGAGAAAGCTAAACTAAAAATATATGATATATCGACAGAACAATAATAGAACTATACATTTATAATGAGGTTTTATTATATTCTTCCTCACAAAACATCTTAAATATTTACTAGGAGAAGCTGGAGACCATGTTGGAGGAGTTCAAGTCAGCTTGCTTTTGGTCAGCCGTATGCTTGCCAAATTACATAGAGAAGGCTTAGCCAAAGGAACAACTGGAGATGCGGCTCTTTGTAAGCCTTATAGCATGTTTACGATTGTCAAAAGTCAATATAAACAGCAGATGTTATATCCAAGCTCCACAACAGGAAGGTCTGGATGTAAACCACTTGGGAGGAACTGTAGATAAAAATATAAGTTGTGGGAAATTAGGAAATGCGCATTTGAATCATAGAGTTGTTAATGATACAGGAGAACATTACTGGATTTTAGATGATAAATGCCAAGAGTGTGAACGTTTGTGTGATGCAGATTTATGCCGATACCATGCAATAGTAGAAGATCCGCCA
>SAAR01000119.1 GCA_009916335.1 Erysipelotrichia bacterium
TGTTGCTCAAAAGATTGCAGATGAGACTGCAAACATATTTAGTATGGAAGCAGCTAATTTATTGAACGTTACGAATGTTAATATCTTATCCAAAGCAAAGGTTGAGTCAACACCGACTAGTCCTAAACCCAAGCTTTATCTGGCTATATCTATCGTTATCGGTTTAATTTTAGGCCTAGCTTTAGCTCTGCTAAAAGAAGTATTTGATAATAAAATCAATAAAGAAGAAGATATCGAGGCTTTGGGATTATCAGTACTTGGGGTGACAGCGTACGCTCAGACCAGTGATTTTAGTAATCCTAATTATAAAAAAGAGACATTGGATAGCGATACATCAATGTCACCTGGTGAGCAGGAATTAAGTAGATTATCAAAGAGAAAAAAGAGATAGGAGTTTAGGATGTCTAAAAATAAAAAAAATATAGGTGACAATCGATACACGATTACGAGTATGAACCCTAAATCACCTATTTCTGAACAATACCGAACAATTCGAACGACTATTGAGTTTAAAATGATAGATCAAGGTATCAAAAGTTTTCTGGTAACATCTTCAGAAACCTCTGCTGGTAAGTCAACAACAATTGCCAATTTAGCAATCACTTTTGCACAACAGGGTAAAAAGGTACTGTTAATCGATGCTGACCTTCGTAAACCAACAGTCAACTTGACATTTAAGGTACAAAATAGAGTAGGTCTCACTAATGTTTTAATGAATCAATCTTCAATTACAGATGCTCAGCAACGAACAAGAGTTTCCGAAAACCTTACTATAATTAGTTCTGGGCCAATTCCACCCAATCCTTCGGAATTATTAGGATCTATTGCAATGAAGAGATTGATTGAATCAGTGACGGAATTTTTCGATGTTATCTTAATAGATACACCACCTCTTTCTCTAGTGACAGACGCTCAGGTCTTGAGTAACTATGTCGGAGGAGTAGTAATTGTGGCTCAAGCTAATCAAACGAAAAAAGATGGCTTATTGAAAACCAAAAAGCTACTTAATCAAGTCCAGGCTAATATTTTGGGAGTTGTCTTACATGGTGCTGAGATGTCTGATTCAAATTCTTACTATTACTATGGGGTAGAATGATTGATACAAATTAAGTGCACATTAAGTGATAGGAACTAAGGTATAGGTGCTAAAATGATTGATATTCATTGTCATATTTTGCCGGGTATAGATGATGGCGCTAAAACTTCTAGAGATACTCTAACAATGCTGAAATCAGCAATTGATGAAGGTATTACAGTTATTACTGCCACGCCACATCATAATCCTGAATTTAATAATGAATCTCCATTGATTTTGAAAAAAGTTGAGGAAGTTCAAGATCTTATTGATGCGTATCACCTACCAATTCAAATTTTGCCAGGGCAAGAAGTTAGAATATATGGTGATTTATTGAAAGATTTTGCTCAGGGTAAATTACTAACCGTAGCGGGAACGTCTAATTACATGCTCATTGAATTTCCTTCGAACCACGTTCCAGAATATGCTAAAGAACTTTTTTATCATATGCAATTACAAGGGATTCAACCTATTTTGGTTCACCCTGAGAGAAATACTAAAATCATCGAGCATCCGGAGATATTATTTAATTTTATTGAGCAAGGAGTGCTTAGTCAGATAACAGCATCAAGTATAACGGGTCATTTTGGTAAAAAGATACAGAAATTAACGTTTCAAATTATTGAAAATCATCTGACACACTTTGTCGCCTCAGATGCACATAATGTAACTTCACGTGCATTTAAGATGAAGGAAGCGTTTGAAATTATCGAAGAGAGATATGGATCTGATCTATCACAAAGGTTTAAAGACAATGCTCAATCAGTGATTTTAAATAAAAGCGTTTATGAAGGAAGCCCAACACGAATTAAAAGAACGAAATTTTTAGGATTGTTTTAGAGAATTTATCAGGGGGGTGAAAAAATGGAAGTTCTTAAGGATGTTTACACACATGCATTAGAAGAGGAAAGATTAGTAGCGTTTAAAAAATTTTCACTTAGCGAAAGAATGATCAAGAGGGGACTTGATATTCTAGGTAGTTTAGTAGGTTCATTCCTATTTGTCATAGTAGCAACTTTACTCTATGTACCTTATAGAATCTGCTCAAAAAAAGATCATGGACCAATGTTCTATAAACAAAAACGATATGGTAAAAAAGGTGAAATCTTTTATATTTTGAAATTTAGGACAATGATTGTTAATGCTGAGGAATACCTGGAACTTCATCCAGATGTTAAGTCCAAGTACCATGACAATGGTAATAAATTAGAAAACGATCCCCGTGTGACAAAGATTGGGTCATTTATCAGGCAACACTCTATTGATGAATTACCGCAATTTATCAATGTGCTTAAAGGGGATATGTCATTAGTTGGTCCAAGACCAATTTTGCTCTTTGAAGCTGAAGAATATGGGGAACGTCTTCCTTATTTACTCATGTGTAAACCAGGGATTACAGGTTATTGGACAACACATGGCAGAAGTAAAGTTCTTTTCCCAGAACGAGCAGATTTGGAACTCTATTATCTCCAATACCATAGCATCAAGCACGACATCAAACTTCTTGCACTCACAATTGGACAAATCATAAACGGATCGGATGCGTATTAATATGAAAATTGCATTAGTAGGGTCAAGCGGTGGTCATTTGGCACACCTTTACTTGTTAAAAAAGTTTTGGAAGAACGAGGATAGATTCTGGGTTACTTTTGATAAAACAGATGCACAATCAATATTAAAAGATGAAGTATTCTATCCCTGTTATTACCCCACAAATCGAAACGTAAAAAACACACTAAAAAACACTATTTTAGCTTTCAAAATACTTAGGAAAGAAAAACCTGATTTGATTATTTCGAGTGGTGCCGCAGTAGCCGTACCATTTTTCTGGTTAGGAAAACTATTTGGCTCAAAGACGGTTTATATTGAGATATTTGATCGAATCGATAAACCAACTCTAACAGGTAAATTGGTTTACCCGGTAACTGATAAATTTATCGTTCAATGGGAAGAATTAAAGAAAGTTTATCCTAAAGCTATAAATTTAGGAGGTATTTTCTGATGATTTTTATTACAGTTGGAACTCATGAACAACCCTTTAATAGACTGATTCAAAAAGTTGATGAACTCATCCGTGATGGCGAAATTCAAGAAGAAGTTTTTATGCAAATTGGTTATTCAACCTACGAACCCAAGTATACTAAATGGGAGAAAGTTATTGGTTATGACGAGATGGCTGACTATCTCAAGAAGTCAGATGTTGTGATTACACATGGCGGACCGTCTACTTATATGCAAGTTTTAGAAGAAGGGAAAATTCCGGTAGTCGTCCCACGACAAGAAAAGTTTGGCGAGCATGTCAATGACCATCAATTGTGGGTGAGTAAACAGGTAAGAGATAAAAACTACCCATTGATAATTTGTGAAGATATTGAGAGCCTATTAACAGATATTGAAAAGTCTCGGAAAATGAATAATACTTTTATAAATAGCCATAATGACGAATTTATCAAAAAATTTAACATTGAAATAAATCAATTAGTTATGAAAAGTGAGAAAATATGATTCCTAAAGTAATTCACTATTGTTGGTTTGGAGGAAATCCTTTACCAGAATCAGCAATAAAATGTATTGAAAGTTGGAAAAAGTTTTGCCCAGATTATGAAATTAAACAATGGTCTGAAGAAAATTATGATATAAATAAAATTCAATATGTTAAAGAAGCATATCAAGAAAAAAAATATGCTTTTGTAACAGATGTGGCACGACTTGATATTATTTATCATGAGGGTGGCATCTATCTTGATACAGATGTTGAAATTATCAAATCGCTGGATCAACTACTGGATAATAGCTTGTACTTAGGGATGGAAACAACTGGTCGTGTGAATACTGGGTTAGGTTTTGGAGCAGAACCAAAGCATAAATTTGTGAAAGATAACCTTAATTTATATGCCGATATTCCTTTTGTGAGCAATATAACCTGTGTGACTTACACAACAAATATGTTAAAAAGATATGGCTTACGAAATAGGAATGAACTTCAACAATTAGAAACTATACTTGTCTTGCCTACAGAGTATTTATGCCCGTTGATCCTTGAAACTAATAGACTAAAAATAACTGAGAACACATATTCTATTCATCACTATGATATGAGCTGGAAAGATAGGAAAGACTATCTATTGAAATTAAAAATTAAAATGAGAAGATGGCTAGGAGATGGAAAATATGATATTTTAAAAAATGTCATAAAAGGTAAGAAATTTGAAAAAAAATGATATATGTGTTAATAGTTCACAAATATTTACGTATAAAATAATTATTATAATGTTTCTTTTTTCTTCAATACTTATTGGATCCGCTACTGGATGGGGATGGATTTCGCTGATTTTTGGAATATTTGCTGGTATAATTGCTGTCAAACTTCAAAATTCTCATTTCGTTCCTTTTAGTGTGATTTTAGTCCTAATATTTCAAAATTTTTTATTAGGTATTGGGGCACACTTGGGAGGAAATATTAACAATTTAACCATCCTCACACAAATCCCGACAGTTTATATTTGGGTAATTAATCTGATGCTCAAAAGAAAATGGAAATTATCACAAGTAGATAAATCTTTTTTATTATTAATATTCGCAATAGTGTTTTCACTAATATTGGGTCATGGTCCCATACAATCTATACTAGCAAATGTTCGATCTTTTACAACTTTTTACTTTAGTTACAGAATAGGGAAAAGATTTATTACGACCAAATCAGAATTCCTTATTTTTATTAAAAGAATTCTAAAATTAGGGGTATTTGTTGTTCTCTGTGGGATTGTTATGCATATGGGAGGGTACCCGCTAAATAAATTATTAGGTATTAATGAAGTTTATTTGGCAAAAGGTGTTACTTTATTAACTGATTATTTTGACCCGAGGTTTAGTACAGATCTTTTTGGTTATTCTGTAACTAGGATAGGTTCACTATACTATGAGCCTATCAACCTAGGTTATCTTTTGTGGTCTATATTTATTATTTCCTTTATTTATCCTCTTTCATCAAAAATAAAGGGTTTGTCATTAATTAGGTTAATCATACTGGTGGGGGCTATGCTCACTTTTGGAAAAGGAGCCATGCTCATGTCAATTGGAGTTTTTGTAGCTGGACTAATACATCTAATTTTTCGTAATTTTTCTAAAAATATAAATGAACGACAACTATTTCAAAGAATATTCTTGTTTTTGGTGATCAGTTTATTTGTATCGGCAAATATATATTTTGAAAAATTTGGAGGTGCAGTTGGGAACCATTTTTATGCAATTAAACAAACCTGGGAGACTATTTTGGGTCACCCAATTGGATTTGGATTAGGAACTGGAGGGAATGCGGCAGCTTTATTTAGCGGAGAGGGGCTTGATTTTTCAACAGGATCTGAAACTGCATTGTTATCTTTCGCTTATCAAATTGGAATTCAGGGGGTTTTAGCTTTATTTCTTGTCTTTTATTTTATTTCTATCGAAGTATTGAATAAAGTTAAAAAGGAAACGAATGGCAAAAACAGATTTTTAATTTATATCCCAATGCTATTAATTTTTATAAGTCTTTATCAAGATAATACCTTTAATCCACAATGCATTAGCTTATTGATGATTTCCTTAGGTGGTTACACGGGTTACCAAACTTTTTATACTAAATAAGTTTATAAAAGAAAAAATTATAACAGACGGGAATTGTAAAATTAGTTCGGTTAACTTGAAGTAAGCAAAAGATATCTTAATTATTTCCTTGTACTTGAATATATTTGAATTGTGAGTTCCAAAGGATAGGAGAGCTCATATATAAAATCAGTATAACACGAGAAAAGTTATCCGTTTTTTAAAAGATTCAATAAAAAAGGGTGATAGGTTTATTATAAATGAAGAAAGCGAGGTTTATCATGAAACCACTTATAAGTATTGTTGTCCCCGTTTACAATGTTGAAAAATATATTCATGAATGTCTTGAATCAATTCTTAATCAATCTTATAAAAATATTGAAGTAATTATTGTGAATGACGGCACGCTTGATAATTCGATTGCGAAGATAGAAGATCTATTAAAAGATAAACGTACAAGGCTAATTTCGCAAGTTAATCAAGGTCTATCTGCAGCTCGAAATACAGGGATCGAAAATGCGACTGGCAAGTATGTGGCTATGATTGATTCGGACGATAAGATTAAACCAGACTTTATTAAGCATTTATTTGATGTGGCAGATAGTCAAGATGCAGATATTGTTAGGGGATCATTCAGAGATTTTGAAGGTAATATACCTAGCGGATGGATTGCTGATTTTTTGATAGAACCACAAGGTGGTATAGAAACGCTTGATAAGTTCCTTGATAATAATACTTCTTTTGTTGTGTGGTCAAGTCTATATCGGACAGAATTTCTTAATTTACACAATCTTAGATTTACGCCAGGAATCTTACTTGAGGATGGTGATTTCACTGTTCGGTCATATTTAAAAGCTAGAAAGGTTTTAACAACTGACTATACTGATTATCAATATAGAATTAGACCAGGCAGTATTTTAACCTCTAATAATGCTAAACGGATGTCGGAATCTGAAGAAATTATTATTAAAAAATTTATTAATGAGTTATCGATAACAAAATCAGATCAAATAAGTATTATTTTAAAAAAATCGATTTATTCGTTTATGCGTGATTGGACTAGAATCCTTGTCAATAACAATGTAATTTTAAATCGAAATATTAGTTGTTTTGAAGATGGGCTACTGAAAACAAAAGTCATCCGGTCAAGTAGACCTAGAAAAGAGAAGTTAAAATTCAATATAAAGGTTATCATCATTAGACTAAAAAATATTAAAATATAATTATAATAATAGAAAGATTGACAATCGAAATGATTAAATCCATTATCAAAAACACTGTATCAACTGAAACATGGGCCGACCTTAGCGCAAAAAAACGAAATATGCAATCACTTTTCAAACAATCAAAACTAGACCCAAGCCTTAAAAACAAAAATAAAATTTTGATTATGGGTGTTGCTGATTATGACAACCTTGGAGACCATGCTATTGCTCAAGCACAACGAACTTTTTTAGAAAAAATAATTCTTGAGAGCAGTGGAGACTCTAGATATGAAATTGTTGAAGTTACATCACGTACACCTGTCCGCCATATCGAAAAGATCATTAACAATGACGATGTGATCTTATTCACAGGTGGCGGGAACCTTGGAACTAAATATAGATTTCTTCTCGATATCTATCTCCCAATTATCAAGAATCATCCAAACAATCAAAAACTCTTTTTCCCACAATCGTATACGTTCAATGAAGAGGGTGATAGTGATAAACTGATGAACAAAATAAAAGCAGTATTTGCGGCATCAGGGAAAAATCTTACAATTACAGCACGTGAATCTAAAAGTGTAAAACTATTCAAAGAGACATTCCCTGAAAATAATGTTATTACAACTCCAGATATTGTCTTAAGCTTGGATACTCGAAACCAATCCGATGAACAAGAACTAAAAACAATAGATGTCCTTATGCTCATGCGTGATGCTGGTGAAAAAGTTCTTGACTTTGATACTCAATCAAAAATGATTGATGCTTTAAAAGCGAAACACAAAGTTACCGTACATGAAAACGATAATTCATATGATGTTACTCCAGATCATCGTTTAAAAGAACTTAACATCAAATGGGATGAAATAAAACAAAGTAAAGTTGTAATCACCGACCGACTCCACGGAATGATTTTTTCTCAAATTGCGGGAATCCCATGTATCGTATTTGATAACTATAATAATAAAATCAAAATGACTTGTGAGGATTGGCTCTATGATGTAGATAACATCGTATTTGTTGACCCACGTAACCAAGTAAACATAAATAAAATTATGACTATGGTGTCAAATCTTATGGGAAAATCTGTTCCTCAGTTTGATGTTGCCACTAAATATGAACCCTTGGTTGAAACTTTAAAATCATTTATTAAATAATATAATTAACAATGAAAGATAATTTTGAAAACAATACTTAAATCTTTAGCTGGTAATACCATCATATTTGCAATAGGAAATAGTGTATCGATTTTGTTAACATTTGTAATGGTACCTTTCTATACAACAATTTTATCACCTGCAGATTTTGGTGTATCTGATATCCTGACAACTACAACTGCAATGTTGGTTCCTTTAGTATCATTAAATGTATTTTCAGCTATATTTAGATTCGCATTAGATGATGAAAATCGTACTGAAATATTCACGAATGGATTATTAATATCCTTGATTGGTGGAGGTTTAAGTTTAGTGTTATCTGTAATTTTAGAATTATTTGGAATCAACTATTCCTTTTTAGTTGGTGTCTACTTAGGAATAACATTATTATTAAACTTATTTCAAAATTTCACACGAGGTATAAATAGAGTTAAAAGCTTTGCAATATCTGGAATAATTGCTACATTATCAAATGTATTGTCAAACGTTATTTTAATGTGGGTATTTAAATTTGGATTAAAAGGGTACTTGTATTCATTAATAATTTCCGCATTGACAACAACAATCTTCTTATTTTTAAATAATAAACTGCATACTCATATTAGTTTTAAAAAAAAATCTTGGTCAAGTACTAAGCAGTTGTTGACATATTCAATACCAATGATTCCAAATAGTTTTGCATGGTGGTTAACTAATGACGCTAATAAATTAATTATTCTGGCGTTTGTAGGTCCCAGTGCGAATGGTATCTTTGCAATTGCTAACAAGATTCCAACAATGGTAACTACGATATTTGGCATGTTTTCAAACGCCTGGCAAATGACAGCAGTAAAGGAAAAAGAGAAAAGTTATACTAATAAGTTATATTCATTAACATTTAATTTAATGTTTGGAGGATTGCTCATTATAAGTGCAATTGTAGTAATTTTCATACAATGGTTTATGGGATTTTATGTTTCAGATAAATTTTATGAAGCTTGGAAGATTGTTCCTATTCTACTCATGACCTCTTTTTTCTCGAATATGTCGGCATTTTTTGGGACAACATACCTTGTAGCAAAAAAAACAACGGGATTATTTACAACAACAATTTGGGGGACTATTATAAACATAGCATTAAGCTTTGCATTAGTACCACTAATAGGGATAAATGGAGCTGGAATATCTGGAGCTGTGGGATTTTTTATTGTTAGTATTTTGAGATTGAAGCAAACTTCTGAATGGATCAAAATACAAGTTGAATGGAAGTTACAGGGATTATTAATTTTAGGATATGTAACTTTAACAATTATAGCGTATATTAATTTTAGCTTGATTATTATTAAAGTTACTATTATAATGATCATGATGATTCTTTTATTTAGATATATCAAGAAGATTCAAAGTAGAAAAAATCTATAGACTAGAAATATATTAGGTAATTAATTTTAAAAATTAAAATGAATAATTTGACTAATAATATTAATATTACGATAAAATATTCAAAGTATATTTTTTATTTAAAGTAATAGATAAAAGTATTTTTAAATTATTCTAAATATCTTTATTAATGGAGGATATCTTGGAACGTCAAAAAAAGAAGAAAATGAATATCTGGGCAATTATTGTTCCTATCTTAATTTTTATTGCCCTTTTAGGGGTGGCGGCTTATGCCTTGCGAGGATTATTTACTCCTGCTGATAAAACAACGACGAGTAGTTCTGATCAACCGATGAAAACATCAGCGTCGAACGGTTATGTTGAACAAAAAGGGGAAGAAGCAGCCACTGGCAGTATGGCACTTGAAG
>SAAR01000625.1 GCA_009916335.1 Erysipelotrichia bacterium
TCAGCAATTTCTTTTTGATAATCTGATTCAGATTTTTGCATTGGTCAACTCTCTGTCAATATATGATGCAGTGTCGGCGATTGACAATCTGGTAGTCTTGTCCTGGTCTCGTTTGAAAATAATATCCAATTGTCGATTGTTTTCCGTCTGCGGTTTGCTCCATAGCTCACTTTTAGTGAAGACATCAGCATAATTCGCAAGTGGTACATCCGCATTTTTGGCTTTTTCAAAGACCTCGATTTGCTGTTTCATACTTCTATTTTCAGACACCAAGTCATTATCTTTTTCGATAACAATAGCAACATTTTTTCTAAGCCACTCATTTTCTTCTAGCAGCCTTTCAATCTCGGTATTTTGATCAACAATTAATTTTTCCAATTTGTATCTAGGTTGATAACTCATGCTTTTCCTCCAAATAATATTTATCTTTAAACTTGAAATTCATATAACTTTACTTTGCCTTGCCTGACATTTGTATTATTTCATTCCTAAGAATTTTTCTATTTCACTTTTACGATAGTAGTGACTTCTATTACCTGCAATTGGTGGCTTGTAACGTTTTAATCCGGCTTTTCGCCATGTTTTAAGTACTGGTGCGGTAATGTCATATTTTTTCATTACTTCTTGCTGAGTGATAGTGTCTTCATCTAGTAATTTGACAGCGATTATTTTTTCAATAGCTGCATCAACTCCTTCTTTGATCAGAGACTCAAGATGTTCTGAAAAAATTCCCAATTTGTCCATGACACTCCTTTCAATTTATGATATAATTGTGTTAATAAAATTTACTGAGTACCTCACAGTCTGCCAAGATTGAGGTGCTTTTTTGTTTCCTCTAATTCAGGCCCTACCCCTGATCAGCGTGCGCAAATTTGTGAGTGTGGCACTGCGTATGCTACAAAGTATTAATTTTTACATCTCGCAAAAATCATTAGCGTATCTTACATCTCTCTAGTTTGCTTTTATAACGTGGTTCCCAGCACGTTTTTCTCACGCGCATTTGGTATCAAATATCAAATATCTTATCTAAAGTCATTTAGATTGATATCAAGCGCATCAGGTCCTTCATTTGCTTTTTCCTTTTCTTGACTTACAACTTCTACAAGTGGCAAGTGCACTTCAACCAGTACAGTATATTTTTGCGCCAAAACTTCCAAATCTTTCATAAGTTCTGGTGCTTTTTCAATATCAAAAATATAAGCTTGAATTGATAAGGTTGTTGGCTCTCCAGCAATCTCTTTTCGCGGTTCTTTGCCTTCAATAATGTTCGTGTGGTTTCTCCTTTTTTTTACGCGCATTGAGTATCAAATAGCTTATCTAAAGTCATTTAGATCAATATCAAGCGCATCGGCTATTTTAACCATAAAGTTAAATCCCGGACTTTTTACCTTACCTTGTAAAAATTTAGAGATATATTGCTGACTAACTCCAATCATTCTTCCAAGTTGTCCATGTGATAAGTTTTTCTCTTTCATTTTTTCAATGATTATCTTTTGCATTTAAATTTTCTTACCTCTATTTAGTTGTTAACAACTTTATTCACAACTACATATTGTTTTTTAAAGTTTTCAATGATAAAATATCCTTATGAATGATGAACATTTTCCAGATATCTTTAGCGAAGATATCCTATATGCCATAAAAAAAATTACAAATATTCCCAAAATATCAATAAGTAACTATGAACCTTTCTTAAATTTCGCAACCAACATTAGAAAAGATTACATTACTATTTCTGATTCAATATTTGATGCAACGGGTTTAATTTCAACTTTACCGATTTATAATTTTGACTTTAAAATTGATATTATCAGCATCAATCTTAGTTCTTATATTTCTGAAATAAACTCAAATAATATC
>SAAR01000626.1 GCA_009916335.1 Erysipelotrichia bacterium
GACAATTACTGCTTTACATGTACAAACAGTGAGGTCTTCCATATTGTTAATCAACTCAGGAGATGTTATACCTCATGGTGATTTTGAAGTTGCAAAGATAGATAAAACAACTTTCAACCACGCCAATACTCGCAATCTCGCATTAAACTATGAAGCAGACTTTTATCTTTTTATGACACAAGATGCAATGCCTTATGATGAACATCTTATAGCAGAACTTTTAGAAGCATTTGAAGATGAAGAGGTTGTTGTATCTTATGCAAGGCAGATTCCCTACGAAGATGCAGATGCTATAGAAGTTTTTGCAAGAACGACAAACTATCCTGCATATTCTAAATTTAAATCAAAAGCAGACCTAGCGCAACTTGGTATTAAAACATTTTTTTGCTCTGATAGTTGTGCTATGTATCGAGCAAGCTATTTTAAAGAAGTAGGCGGTTTCAAGCAAGGGTTAAATACCAATGAAGATATGGAGTACGCAGCACGAGCCATCATGAATGGTAAAAAAGTAGCGTATGTAGCAGAAGCCAAGGTATATCATTCGCACACCTTTACATGTAAAGATATCTGGAAACGCTACCTCGCTATTGGAGAGTTTTTTGCGACAAACGGTTGGATCTTAGAAGAGGCAAAAAAATATAGTTCCGCAGAAAGTACAGGAGTGAAACAAGCCATCAAAGAGTTACACTATCTTTGGCAAAATGATAAAAAACTGATACCAAAATCTATCTTGTTTTCTTTGTTAAAGTTTATAGCTTACAAAGTAGGCTTGCTATATAATCAAGATTAAAAATAATGATCGGACATTTGAATGCAATTTTTTATATTTAAATTTATTTTATTTTTTATTTTACTGTGTAGCAATCTTTTCTTTGCTATTTTAAGTGCTTCATTCTTTATAGACAATCCTACTGATCACAACTTTTTGCATTACTTCCCGCAGGTCTTTTTGTATCTTATCATGTACTTCTACTATAACCTTATGACGCTTCGCATGGTCACAACAAATGAAACCTATCTCATCTTAAAATCAAATGTCATGACTTTGGTGGCCACTTTTGTGGTGTTGACAGTTTTTAAGCTTAGTGATGATTACTCTAGGTTTATCATTATACTTTTTGCACTTTTAAATAGCCTAATGCCCATTGTTGTTTACCTAGTAAAGCGTTCAGTGATGCGCTATGGCTTTATGCGAAAAGATGCTTTTGTATTATGTGATGATAAGGGTTTAGAAAATGTTCAAAATTGGTTTAAGCAAGACAATGCCTTTGGTTTCGATCTTGAAGCCATTATCAATATCTCTCGTCTTTCAAAAGATGAAGTGATGGAAAAGATAGCTCTTTGCATCAATGACAAACGATTTGACATCGCGATCATCGATATAGGAGGGCAGAGCATTTACAAAACCTACTTTTATATCGACCGCATTCAACATCATGTGAAAAAGATCATCGTATTGCCACAACTCTCAAAACTTCATATGCTCAATGGAGAGTTTATTAACTCTATCAACCACAAAGGAATGGCATTTTTTGTCAAAAACAATTTGCTCAATCCCGTGGATATCTTAGTGAAAAAAGTGTTTGATGTTTTGTTTTCCTTATTATTTATCGTATGTTTTTTGCCATTTTTTGCATTTTTATATAGCTTAGTGTATGTTGACACCAAAGGAAGTCCACTTTTTAAACAAAAGCGCATAGGCAAAGAGGGCAAAGAGTTTTATATCTATAAATTTAGAACTATGGTCATCAATGCCGATGAAGTGCTGCAAGAACTTTTAGAAACCGACAGTGTTGCTAGAAAAGAGTGGGAAAAAGACTTTAAACTCAAAGAGGACCCACGCATCACACGACTTGGA
>SAAR01000627.1 GCA_009916335.1 Erysipelotrichia bacterium
CATCTCAGTGGCTTTCTCTACTAAACTTTCAGAACCACCCTTTATCTTAGACACATTTTCAGCCTCTACTTTAGCCTTTTTAAAATCATTATCATCAAATGCTTTTTGTGCAATACCAAATGCTTTTGTTTGTTTTAAATATGCTGTTGCTTTTTCATCTTCAGGTTTTTCTTCTAATGCAAGTTCGAAATAGGCTTCTGCTTTTTCATATTTCTCAGATGCGATTACATCCAGACCTTTTTGAATCGCGCTATTGTATGCTTCATCTGACGCGTTACCGCAAGCTACAAGGAAAAACAAGCTAAAGATCAATACACACGTTTTTAAACATTTCAAAGCTCTTCTGATATTATTTGACTTGGCCATCACGTTCCAACTCCCCCGTATCGTTAAATCTTCAATATATTTTATTAATATATTTTTATTATAATATTCTTTCGTAAAAAATGACAGACGCTTTCATATTTATGTATCTAGTTTTTCTAGATACGATTGAAATTTATTAGATGTGGCAAATCAGGATAGCGTAATTTGTGAAAATTTCTTTCCGCTAAACGCAACAAAAAGGAAGGTAAAGATCCTGTTATCGATCTTCACCTTCCTTTTCGTTTCAGCTTTGAAACTTCGTTTTTTAACAAATTTTCTACCATATGTGTACCTACGTTTAATTTCTCTGAAAAAATCCGAGTCCAATCTTAGAATCACATTTGAATTCATAACTGTCACACCAGATTATTCTCATTCATGAGTCGGGCAATTTACTCCCCATCTATCAGTACAATCTTGTTTGATAATTGTTTTGCAGCAAATTTTTTCGCTGGATTGCTGAAATTTTTAGTGGTGATGTAGAATCCCTTAGTGGCACCTTACCCATGAAAAGAGCCAGTAAACTTTTGTATTTCGGGTTTACTGACATTACCCTTACGATCTTACTTTTTTGCTCGGATGTAAATTTGATCAAATCCCAGCGTATCTTCAATGATATATATATTCGTAATCCTCTGCATATTTTTGCTTAAATGCATCAAGTACTTTAACATCGTAAAAATGGGCAACCTTATACTCTTCCTTATCATACGCTTCCGCAATTACTTTTGGTGCTATTGCATTCTTTGGATAATAGGTTGGCATTATTTTCGAAATGCGATCATATGTGACTTTCTTATTCTTTATGCTTTCTTCTTTATTAACGCGGTACAAGCCTTTAAAAATGGCTTCGTATTTTGTTGAAGCTACTTTTTCATGCGAAAAGAGTGCTATTTTCTAGTTCAGTTCCGTTAATCGACTCCAAGCATATTTGTCATTTTCGGCAGAATTAATGTGAAATTCCATGAATCTGTTCCCATCTGAAGTTAAGCGGTTATCCCACTCTCCGTTCGGATAAAACTTCAAACGCTTGATATCCGTATCTTCCTCGAACTTATGCTTTGCGCCGCTGCCCTGGAACCCTTTGTACCCCGCTCCAAAGCAGTTGCAGCACTCCGAAACTGTCCGTAAGCAGACATCGTCATCTACATCTAAATAGCCTTTTTCGATATATTCGCTTGGATTTTGATCTCTGATAGATTCCCATGATACAAAAATATCTTTATTACGATTTACCAAAGCATCCACCGCCTCATCTGATTTTCTCTCATTATCTCAAGGTTATTAAGGGTATTCAATATTTATTTAATTTACTTCCATTTCAGTTACTCAAATTGATATAGCCTTAGGCGATTCGAAATGCAAAAACCGAGTAGAAGGAGCCTTTTGGTTTCTTCCTACACCATCGTGTATACGATAAAAAATTCATGAAGTCTAGGACTTTACTTTGTTTTGTAAACACGTCCGACTGCGTTTATCTCATATGAGA
>SAAR01000628.1 GCA_009916335.1 Erysipelotrichia bacterium
ATATTTTTGCTCTTTTATAAGTTCTAAGGAAGTTAAGGTTTTTCCAAAACGCATTTTGGCATTCCATAGCATGTTTTTATTTTTTTTGAAATTTTTTCGAGTTTTTTCTACCGCTAATGATTGTTCTGGTCGAAGTATAATATGAGCGTCATCATTTTTATTTCCAACACTATCAAGTGCAGTTTGACCTTCTTTTACTGCTTTAATTGCTGACTTTGCTGTTTCTACATCTGTTTCAAACCATTCGGATCCATCTAGGAATTCGGGACGCTTTATTCCTGAACGTTTCAGTACTTCATGAACATCATGATCATGAAACCACGTTTTGGTTGATTTTTTCCATGCTAATTCGACCCATTCAAGGACAAATTTAATCCCTGAAGTTTTCATATATTGATTGATTCTTTTTGCGCCTACTGTTCTTAAAAATTCGCTGTTTGGAGACCAATCAACTTCAAAATCATCATCAGGAGCTGTAGCTTCTCCTATTTTTTGTGCATCCTTATAAGCTGGAAACATTCCAGAGGTGTTATCGGCTGTTTGAATATAAATTAATTTACGCTCTGCTGTTTGATAGAGTTTCTCAGCTTGTGGTTCTAAGAAATCTAAATATGCTGTTTTAATATCAATTTCAAAATAATGATTCATATACCAAACTAAAATTATAAAAATTTTATGGAGTGCTTGTTTAGCGTTTTCCTGTGTAGCACTACGGCTATTTAGTTTGTGCGCTGAATCATTTCCTAGACGTTTAATTTCATAAAATGATTCAATTATAAATTGATCAATTGAATCATTTTTAAGTTCACGTAAAACATCATTAAAACTAGAGCGTTCTGATAATACAATATGTTCTTTTATTGCAATTTCATTGGCAGTATTCTCAGCTAATTTCCTGACTTTTGTAAGCGTACCTTCATAATCTTTTTCCGTATAATTTTTTTCAGCAAAGTTAGCCGTTTGAAATAATTCAGCTGTTTCTAGTTCTAAAGTTAAAAATTCAAAATTTGACATATCATCCCTCACCCAACTTATATATTTTCTTAATATCTATTATGACTGAATCATCCTTTTTCTCTTTGTTTTCTTCGTCAAACATTTCAAAATCAAATAAACTAAGTTGGCCTTCTGAGATTCCTTTTTCTAGCACTTCTTCATTTTCAAATAAACTTGAAAAGGTAAACTCAATTTTTTCCACTTTACTACTAGAACCTTTAATTTTTTTCCATTCATTAAATATAATCGGGATATCATAATCAGGGTGTTTCTTAGTTAAGGTATTTCCTCGGACGATATTTCTCCGTATTATATACATAGCAGACTTATATAGATCTGTTGAACTGTGAAGTTGTTCTTGAAAATTTTTTTCATACCAATTTAGATAATGGATTAACATACGCGAGCGAGCTATTTCTAAATTATCTGCTAAAAATTCAATACCATAAATAGAACTCAAAGCAAATAATGATTTTGTTTTCCAATGTCCTGAGCTAAAATGATCAGTTACAGACTTTAATTTACGTTCTAAAATTGCAACTAAGAAATTTCCATCCCCAGCAGCAGGTTCTAAAAAGGTAGCATCTATATTTTCGCAAGCTTGCTTAATCCCCTCAATATCTAACATTTTTTTTACCATCCATTGAGGGGTAAACACTTCTCCATGTTGTTGGACACGTTCTTTTGATTTAATTAATTTTTCGTCGTCCACAATATTCCTCCAGTCTTACTAAAAAAATTTAGTTATCCTTATATACTTTCACATTCTTCCAAAATGCCACCATTTTTTAGATTCTGTTTTTACAGGCTCTTTTTCTTTTGCCTTGTTTCGTTCTTCTTCTGATAACTTCAATTTAG
>SAAR01000120.1 GCA_009916335.1 Erysipelotrichia bacterium
AAGACTTATACTCATCCTGATTTATTGGCCCTCTTAGAATATTGCATGCCTCAAATAAGTGATTGAATAGTTTCTGGCTGGATGTTTCTTCTAATACTGATTCAGTATCCTCAAAATCACTCTCGGCTTTTGTTATTGTAGCTTTTATCATTTCAGAACGTCCTCCCGTTTTCATTTCTTTTTTCTTCGTTTTTACTCTTACATAGCCTTTTTCCATCAATGCTGGGTATTTATTTTCAAACTCAATTAAGATTTCTAATAAACGTTTATCTAAATATGTAAGTACATGTTTTCTTATATCAACAGGAACACCATAGTAAGCTTCAGCAATGCTTCCTGTGATAGCTGCGATTGTGTCACTATCACCACCGATAGAGATTGCGTTTCTTATTGCATCTTCAAAGTTAGTTGACTCTAAAAATGCCTCAATTGCTTGTGGGACAGTGCCCTGACAAGTTTCATTAAACTCGTAAGATTCTCGGATATCATCTAATCTAAAATTCAATGGATAGTAGTGCTTGTTTATATAATCCCTGATTTCAAGTAAGTTTTTCCCTGTCTTTGCTAAATAAATCGCTACTACAGTTGCTTCTGCACCTTTTATCCCTTCAGGATGGCTATGAGTTACTTCTGTCACTTTTTTTGAAAGCATTCTAGCTTCATCGAGTGATCTAGCAACAAATCCACAAGCACTCACTCTCATTGCAGCACCATTTCCATAACTCATATATGGCTTTGGATCATCCGAGAACATCCATTTA
Organism: Erysipelotrichia bacterium; assembly: GCA_009916335.1. Next base: position 762 of record SAAR01000120.1, read on the forward strand.
TAGAAGCCACCACCATAACCACAGTCTGGATAATTTCTTCCTATTTCTTGCATATATTTAATTGCCATATCACCTAGATCACTGTAGTCGGTTTTAGCCATTAACAATGTCTTAGCTATGGCAAGACTTATAACTGAATCATCTGTAAAATAATTTCTATATGTCAATAGGGGAAATTCTTTTGATTTGTGATTATTCCACTCATATATAGAGCCAACAATATCACCAATAATTGCACCTAACATTAAATCCTCCTCTTAAAACAGCTTATTTTTAACACTGTTTTTAATCATGCTCCAGGCTTCTTCAGCCGCAGCGATTGTCTTTTTATATAAATTCAAACCTGCGTTATATTCGTTTGATATTTCGAGTTGCTCATCCATTGGAGGAACAGGAACTTCTAGTTCACAAATATCTTGATAGTTTATATTTACTATCGTTGTTCCTCTTTGAAGACTTTTTAACAATTTCATACCTGTTTCTGATTCAAGGAACAACTTTAGATATGTTCCGTTGATTAGTTTTGTGTTTGGTCTAACAACACATAAATTAGATGATGCGATTACCATTCGAGGTTGTTTTTCATAAACTGCTATTTTTACTGCAAATCCTTTAGTAGCAATTAACACATCGCCTTCTTCTAAAAGATATCTAGAAATTTTTCTTTCTTCATCGTAAGCAGTATCAAGATTTCCATAATCAATACCTGTTTCGCTAATGTTTGAAATATTTACAACAGCTATATTTCCATCTTCTTCTTTTGATTTCACAGCTTTACCTCTAAATACATCAGCAACATCTTTTAATTTTTCTTTCTTAACATTTGAGTCCTTATACTGAAGTATTGTTTCATCAGTCATAGAAAACGCCATATCTACATTCCAGTTATTCATTTCAGCTAATTCATCAGAGAACAATAATCTAGTGTCATCAGCATTCAATTGTTCGACATTATCTTTTTTAACTAATGAATATTTTGATATCGTTACAGCATCAGTTATTCCTTGAGAGATTGATAATAGATACGTATTGATCGCCATGTAAGGATAAAATACTTTAGAAGGTAATGATGCAATTTCATTAACTTTATAATTTTCAGATATATAATTTCTTAATGTTTCAGCATCTCCACCACCAAAACCAATCTTAGCTGGAAGTAAAATGATTAGCTTTCCAGATGGGGTTAAATGGTAAAGGAGATTCTGAGCAGCAATAAAACTTAATTCTCTACTAATAAAATCACCTGTAGAAATTAATTCTCTTCCTCCCATTATTGGAAATGAGACAATTAAATCAAACTTTTTTGTGGTGAAAGTATCAGTATAAATTTCAGGGCTGATAAATTCTACATTGTTGAATCTATATAAATCAGTAAATAGCTTATACAGAATATCATTTTTTACTGTTAAATAGAATTTCACATTCTTGTTTTCTTTTATAAGATCGTACAATTCAATTCCATATTTATCAGAATCAGTTACGAGGATACTTTCTGCACCAGTTATGTTTTTAAACATTAATGAGAATAAACAATCTGGAACCATAGCACCAAAACGACCTTGAGATACTATATAGTTGATATACTCCATTATAGTTCTATCGGTCATTTCAAAAATTCTTCTGTAAATCTCAAAAAATAACTTCTCATCACCATTAAAATAAGGAACATTTATCCCCTTCATTATTTCTAATAGTTTATATGGATCAGCTGCAAATTGTCCTCTTAGTTTTTCATTTGCCTTTATTACTCTGTAAATGTTGTATAGCTTGTCATCAACACTAGAAGATAAGCCTCTTTCAAAGTTTTCTATTTCCCAAAATTTATTATAGTCCATATTAGACACCTCCTGAGATTACGATAATAGTATACTACTTAATTTTTGGTATGTCAATACTAAATAACTAATTTAATAGGATTTTTTATTTGTAAACTATAAATCGTTAAAAAGTAGTGTAATCGTTAAAAAGTATTCAAATCGTTAAAAACTAGGGTAATCGTTAAATAGTTGATTAGAAAATAAAAAATAGACCTAATAATAGCCTAAAAACTGACTACCACAGGTCTCTACAAAACTGGCGAATAGGAGATTTTCCCCTTTCTGCCAACAAATAAAAAAGGTCTGACATTGTATCAAACCTATGCATTCAATATGGTGGAGCTGAGGGGAGTCGAACCCCTGTCCAAAAAGCGTCCCACGCACAAACGTCTACAGTTTAGTTTGAACTTATAATCATCAGTTAGCTTCAAACAACTAAATCAGATGATGCGTCTATTAAATTTTCGTGCATGATAACTAGACCTTATCACACCTTATCTTTCATCTCTTACACGCTAGCTAAAAATGGAAAGCTACATTCTTAGTGCATGGCTGCGAACCAGTAGTTAGGTTATTAAGCAGCACAAGTAGCCATTACTTGATTTCCACCAAATAAGTTAGCTAATTTTGTTTTTACAGTTAATTTAAGTTTGATTTTTTACGAAAATCACACGACTGCAGTTTGTACCAAACAACTTCCTGTCGAAACCTTGACAGCCCCAGGTGAACGTAATATACCATATTACGCTTAATAATTCAAGTTAACCAAAACGTTTTACTGCTTTTTCCATCGCTCTTTTAGCAGTTTTTTCTTTCTCCACATTACGCTTATCATATAAGTGTTTCCCTTTTGCAAGTGCAATTTTCATTTTGGCATTTCCCTTCACAAAATAAATGGAAAGAGGAACAATTGTATACCCCTGTACTTTTACTTTCTGAAAAAGTTTTTTAATCTCATGATGATGCAATAACAACTTTCTAGTTCTTGTTTCATCATGGTTAAAACGATTCCCAAAATCATACTTAGGAATATACATATCCTTAATCCATGCCTCTCCATCAATAAAAGAAATATACGCATCTTTAATCTGTACTGACATATTACGAATTGCTTTTATTTCTGTTCCTACAAGCACTAATCCTGCTTCATATTCTTCTTCAATAAAATAATCATGATACGCTTTACGATTGACTGCTACTGTTTTTTGTCCCATCATTTCACCTACCTTTAATATACGATTTCTATTTTATCATTCATTACCTGATTTACCAAGTTAATATAATACTGACGGCTCACTTCTTGTCCCTCTTTCACTCGCAACGTATGTCTTGTGGCTAGTTCATCATTCCAATCCTTCAACGCATAGGTTCTATAAAAAGAATAATCCCCTTCTATCTGTGTGATTGTTGGTAAGAACTTCACTTCTTTAAATACAAGCTTATCCTTTGTTTTATTATATTCAATACACCATGTTGCCATACCACCAAGCATTCGATAATTGACATCTTGTGCACTTAAAAAATTACCTAAAGAATACATAACTAATGTTTCATTACCCTCTTTTCCTGTAATATAATCCATTGGCTGAATCACATGAGGGTGTGTACCAATAATAACATCTACGCCTAAATCACTTAAATACTGTGCTAATTCTTGTTGTGTTGCGTTTGGCACAAACTGATATTCCTCTCCCCAATGCATACTAACCATCTGAATATCACTTACCTTTGTGAGTTTAGCCATATCACTTTTCATCTTATCTTTATCAATCAAATCTACTAAATACTCTTTATTCTCAGGTAGTGTAAAACCATTTAGTCCATATGTATAATCCAATACTCCCACTTTTAAACCATTGACATCTAATACAACACTTTTTTGTGCATCTTCTTTAGAATCATGGATTCCAGTAATGCTCATATCAGGAAAGTTATTGCGTATGTAATTCAATTCTGTTAAAATTCCAGCTTCCCCTCGATCAAAGGTATGATTGCTTGCCCCAGATAACCAATCAAAACCTGCACTATGCACTGCATCAATCACTTCAGTAGGACCATTAAAAGTAGGATAACTTGATAAACCTAACTCTGTTCCTGCACAAATCGTTTCAAAATTAATATATGCTAAATCAGCACTACTTGTATACTCATTTGTATGTTCATAAATATCATTAAAGAAATAAGAACCATCTGCTTTTTGATTATAATAGTAAATTGCACCATGAATCAAATTGTCCCCTACTGCCAAAAAAGAAGCATTGATGATTTCATCTTCTTTACTTTCTACATGTTTTACTTCTTTACTTTCACTATCTTTATCACTTGTAGTAGCACTACATGCACTCAACAACAAACAACAAAGCAATACTAACCATTTCTTCATCTTTTTACCCCTTTATAATTACAAAATCTATCTGCTTTTTAAATTTCGATGCATCAAGCACACGAATTCTTACTTCCTGTCCCATGCGATAGCGTTTTCCTGTTGTTTCCCCAATCAATGATTTTGAATTTTCATCATAATGATAATAATCATCTCTCATATTACTAATATGTACCAATCCCTCTACTGTATTTTCTAATTCCACAAAAAGTCCAAATTTCGTAACGGAACTGATAATTCCATTATACTTCGCACCAATATATTTTTCCATGTATTCACATTTTTTCATATCCTCTACATCACGCTCTGCCTCAATCGCATTGCGTTCTTGATAAGAGGCATGATTCGCAGCTTCTTCAATCCAAGCAATATCTTGATTCATTACTTCCACATCATCAACACTATGAAAGAAATACTTACGCAGCATACGATGAACAATTAAATCTGGATAACGTCGTATCGGTGATGTAAAATGAGTATATTCATTTAAAGCCAAACCAAAATGCCCTAAACAGTTCACATCATATCTAGCTTTACGCATACTCCTTAGCATATATGTAGACAACACAGAAAAAGAAGGATCCTCTTTTGCATTTTCTAACATTTGTTGCAATTGCTTAGGATATACCTTATTGACATCACCTTTAAACGTAAAGCCTAATGAGCTAGCTACATTAGCGAATTCCCTCATTTTCTTAGCTTCTGGCACTTCATGAACACGATAAATACTAGGCAATTCCATATATTTCACATGCGATGCCACACATTCATTGGCACTAATCATAAAGTCCTCAATGATCTGTTCTGATTCGCCTCGCTCTTTTAAAACAATATCTTTTACTTTTCCTTTCCCATCAACAATGATTTTACTTTCCTTGCTATCAAAGTCGATATTACCACTATCATGTCGTTTCTTACGAATAATAAGCGATAATTCTTCCATTAAATGTACCATATTCAAAATATGTTCATAGCGTTTGCACATTTTTGCATCATTCGCCAGCATCTTATTTACATTACGATACGTCATTCTCTCTGTTGTTTTGATAACACTTGGTACAATTTTATAATCCGTTATTTTCCCTTGTGTATCCATATCCATAATACATGAAATCGTCAATCGCTCTACTTTTGGATTCAATGAACAAATCCCATTTGATAATGCATGGGGTAACATTGGAACTACACGATCTACAACATAAACACTTGTCGCACGTTTATACGCTTCCTTATCAATGGCACTGTTTGCTTTAACATAGTGAGAAACATCAGCAATATGTACACCTAACTGATAACCTCCTGTTATTTTCTTCACATGAATGGCATCATCTAAATCTTTACTATCATCACCATCAATCGTAATAATCATTTCATTTGTTAAATCTAAACGTCCTTCTTTTTCCTTTGCACTAATGTTTTCTTCTATCTGATTTACTTCACGCATAACCCCTTTAGGAAAGGTTGGTTCAATATCATGCTCCAAAAGAATACTTAAAATATCTATTCCTGGATCATACTTATGTCCTAATATTTGTAAAATACTACATTCTAATGTCGTTCCATAACGTTCAATATACAACTGTACTTTTGTATCATTGACTAACTTAAAATCCTTTAAATTCGTAATTTTAAACTTATGTTCCCCCATATCCGTATCTGGTAAAAACCAAGTACGTTTTTCCCTTTTTTTAATCACACCGATGATTGTTTTCTTACTATGTTTAATAACTTTTAGTATCTCGCATTCACAAGTACCATCAGAATTATTAATCACTTTAGCCAACACTTCATCACCATCTAGTGCTTTTTTTATTTCTCCTCGATTTGCATAAACACTAGTTTCCTCGTTTTCCACAAAACCAAATCCCTTTGGATTAATGCGGATCGTACCCACAATACAGTCCATTTGTGCTAATGTAAAATAACGCTCTTTTTTATCTTTTAAAACAATATATTCTTCTTCTAATATGTTTAAAGATTTCACTAAAGCAGTTAGCTCCTTACTACTTTCAATCGAAAAATAAGTTTTCCACCTTTCCATATCATAACCCTTATATTTATTGCTAGACATGACATCTAGTATCATTTGTGTATAATTCATAATCCACCTCCTATATCATTGAAATATTGATAAAAAAAAGACCAACTGGTCTTTTCTGTTATTGCATTCTAATAATGACTACTAAGATGAAGAAAATAATTCCACATACTAAAGTAATACGACTTAGAACCTTTTCGGCTCCTCGCTCTTTTACATTGGCGAATAGGTTTAGCCCTTCACCACCAGTAAAAGCACTACTAATTCCATCAGATTTACCACTTTGTAATAGAGTAAGGATAATAATAACAGCAGAAATAACCATTAATAAAATATCTAACATGACTTTGCCTCCTCACTTTCGCTTTCTTATTATACCACATAAAACGATAAAAACAATAAAAGTTTCAATTTTGTCAATAAACTGATTTCTTAATTTTAGACAAAATTATGAATTCTAAATATTAAAAATAGAACTTTCTTCTATTTCTAACCCTCATTTCATCTTTTCTCAATTAAAAAAAGCCCCCAAATCAATGAGGGCCTTACTTTACACGTTTAATTATTTAACGTTGTAGAATGCATCTTTACCTTGGTATTCAGCAATTTTGTTTGCACCACGGTCATCTAATTCATCAGCAATTCTTAATAAACGGTTGTATTTAGCAATACGGTCAGTTCTTGACATAGAACCTGTCTTAATCTGTCCAGCGTTTAATCCAACAGCAATATCAGCAATTGTTGAATCTTCAGTTTCTCCAGAACGGTGAGATACTACACAAGTGTATCCAGCTTTTTTAGCCATTTCAATAGCATCGAAAGTTTCAGTTAATGTACCAATCTGGTTAACTTTAATAAGGATTGAGTTAGCAATTCCTTTTTCAATTCCTTCTTTTAAGATAGAAGGGTTAGTAACGAATAAGTCATCTCCTACTAACTGAATTTTATCACCTAAACGATCAGTTAATTTCTTCCAACCGTCCCAGTCTCTTTCTCCTAATCCATCTTCGATAGATACGATTGGGTATTTTTCACACCATTCAGCATACATATCGATCATTTCATCAGTTGTTTTAGTTCCTCCACCTGATTTAGTTAATTCATATAAACCAGTTTCGTGGTTGTGGAATTCACTTGCAGCAACGTCCATTGCAATGCAGATGTCTTTTCCTGGAACATATCCAGCAGCTTTAATTGCTTCAACGATTAATTCTAATGGTTCTTCATTTCCATCGTTACATGAAGGAGCAAATCCACCTTCATCACCAACGTTAGTGTTGTATCCTTTTGCTTTTAATACTTTACGTAAGTTGTGGAATGTTTCAGCACCCATTCTTAAAGCTTCTTTAATGCAGCAAGCACCAACAGGCATAATCATGAATTCCTGGAAGTCAACAGTTGAATCTGCATGTGATCCACCGTTTAATACGTTCATCATTGGAACTGGTAAAGTTTTTCCATTGAATCCACCGAAGTATTTGTATAAAGGCATTCCATAGAAGTCAGCAGCAGCAATTGCAGCAGCCATAGAAACACCAAGAATAGCGTTAGCACCTAATTTAGATTTTCCTGGAGTACCATCTAACTCTAACATTGTTTTATCAACTAAGTTTTGGTCAGTACAATCTAATCCAATAACAGCATCAGCGATAATATCGTTTACATTAGAAACAGCTTTTGAAACTCCTTTTCCCATGAAACGTGTTTTATCTCCATCACGTAATTCTAAAGCTTCTCTTTCCCCTGTACTAGCTCCACTTGGAACCATTGCACGTCCATACGCACCTGATTCAGTAGTTAATTCTACTTCAACAGTTGGGTTACCACGAGAATCAATCACTTCTCTTGCATAAACATCAATAATAATTGGCATTTTAAAAATTCCTCCTTGTAAATTTACATGTCTAGTATAGCATATTCCCTATTTAAATGAAAGATAGTTATCTATGTATTTTGTTAAAAAATTCACATTTTAAACGTACCTTTTTTAATTTTATTGAAGTAAGCACTTTCACTACAAATGCTTAACGTCTTTTTCTTTTTGTTTTATTACTTGATTGTAAAAAAACACCAAAGGCAATTAAAATTATCGGCCAGTAACGTACTAGCAAATAAGAGCTTGCTTCTACAAAATCACGAATATCAAAATTAGGTCGAATTAGTAAAAGAATACCGATTAAAGTAGCAAACATACCAATTTTATGTTTCATCATTTCACCTCATCTACATCATAAACATAAGCATAAAAAAAGAATGTCGAAATATTTCAACATTCTATCTTTAATGGAAGAAAGCATTCCAGCCAGCAATAAAAATAAATAATATAAATAAAGCTGCTAGCAATATTGGACCAAATACACTAATTGCTGCAATGATTAATGCCCATATGTCATTTTTTTCAAGCTCTACTTTTTTATTAGGATCAACTTCTTTTTTCTTCAGCAAATCTCTAATATGTACTTTTGCCACTATTTGAATTCTCCAGCAAAATGACATTGCACTTTATGATTAGCTTTCACTTCTTTTACTTCAGGTACTTTTTGTGAACAAATCTCTTTCGCAAACGGGCAACGAGGGTGGAATTTACAACCACTCGGTGTATTTACATTACTAGGAATTTCTCCTTTAATAGTTTGCATTTCTGTTCTTTTTTCAGGATCAGGCAATGGAATTGCTGACATTAATGCTTTTGTATATGGGTGCTGTGGATTATTGTAGAT
>SAAR01000121.1 GCA_009916335.1 Erysipelotrichia bacterium
ACATTATATGGGTATATGGTGATGACTCCCTTTCCCGATATAATGGTGTAGTTATTCTTGGTAATCAGATTAGCCCCTACAATGTAAAGGAAAAGGATGGACTATCATATACCGACTTTAACAGGACAGTGGCAGATGCTCTTGCCAATGAATCCATCTTAGATATGCAGGGCATTACAGAAGCAATCAGTCGCTACTATTATCGCAACAACGAGAGCTTTGAAGGAATTTCTATCGTTCCCGAATATCAGGATAGATTTGAAAAATTAGCAGAGGAAGCAATAGAATATTACCAAAATTAAGAGGTGATTTTTAATGAATATTACAGCTGAAGAAAAACTGATGTATGAAGTAATGAAAGCTATATATGATAGTGGGATTCCTATTAGTTTTAAAGGTTCTATGGTGCTTAAAGCCTGTCTAATAGAAGCAGGGTTCACTGAAGATACTCGACATACCGTAGATATAGATGCAAACTGGAATTCTAATACGACACCTACAGCCGAGCAAATGGTTAAATCTTTACAAAGTGCCATTGAAAAATATGGTATTGATTTAGAAGTTAGCATTTATAGAATGTATGCAGAAGGTCGTTCTGCAGGTTTTGAACTGGCTGATAGAGAATCGGGCGAAATACTCTTTTCTATGGATATTGATGTAAACCGTCCCATTCCTCCTACAAAACTTTATGAGGTGGAAGGATTGCATTTTCGTGGTGTATCTCATTCTCAAATGATAGCCGATAAGATTTCCATAATCTCTACTGACAAGGTATTCCGTAGAATAAAAGATGTTGTAGACCTGTATTACATTTCAAAGGTTTATGATTTTGATAAAGCAGATGTTATTCAAACACTGAAAAACAGCAAAAAAAACTTGGATACCTTTCATGGCTTTCTTCATAGAATTGAGGATTTGCAACATTCTTATGAAAAATTTCGCTTTACAGGTGGTGTGAACAAACCATCGTTTGAGGAAGTATATCGTACAGTAAAACTATATATCAAAGATGTTCTTCCCAAAGAAAACACAGAACTTTAGAACAATAAACAAAATTAATATCACATATTTTGAGGAAGTGATACGTATAAAAAAACAAAAGAAAAAGATAAAATTTAACGTCTTGAAAAAAATGTAGGTTTTATAATCCTAAGCGTTTAACTCTAGTTTCTTAGATTACAACATAAAGGAATGCCGTTTGTGCATTTTTCAATCGCATAATATATTGTTCTATTATATTTTTTCAAACAAGTAACGCAGAATATTGATGAATATCCTTTTGTTTGGAAAATACTAGCACCCATTTTAAAATAAGATTCCTCTCACATTATGAAAAAAATCTTATTTAGTTATCGTGATTTATGTAGAATCGTTAATACCGTTTTTAATTCTTTCACATTGATTTGTCCAGGTGCACTTGCAAGTTTTACTGCACCAAACGTTAAACAACTACCAAACACTTCTCCTGCTAAACGAGAAATGACACCATCACTTGCCATTGACATTGTGATGATTGGACGATCTGCGTATTTTTCAGACATATCCAACGTTGCTTGCAAAAGGGTTAATACATCACGTTTACAAGTTGGCATGAAAGCAATCTTACAAATATCTGCATTTCTTTCTTGCATTAACTGTAAACGTGAAATAATTTCATCATAACTTGGCGTTTTATCAAAATCATGATTTGACATAACGACAAAGACATGATGTGCATGTGCAAAATCGACAATTTCCTTAACTTCACTTTCGCCGATGAAACATTCCACATCAATCAAATCGCACTTGCCACTTGCAATAATTGCTTTATTTAAGGCTACATAAGCTGTTTTTTCAATCGCTTTTTCGCCACCTTCCTTTGCTGTTCTAAACGTTGCTAAAACAGGCGTATCCGCCAACATTGTATAGACTAGTTTTGCTGCTTCAATCGCTTTTTCAAAATCCATAATAGCATCGAAATAATCCATACGCCATTCAATCACATCATAATCAAGACCTGCTAAATCATTGATTTCCTTTTCTAAATCATCGAGTGTTTTCCCCATAATAGCAATACATATTTTAGGCATTCCTTCCCCTAATACTACATTTTTTACACTAACTGTTTTCATGATTACTCACGCTCCTTTACACATCTTGTCAAGCTAGATGATATGATTCTTTTATGTATGCACCACACTTTTTTGTTTTTATACACTTACAAAAACAGACTCATTATTTTATTTTGTATGTTTTATAGCGTATACTAAGTATACTATTGTTAGCTAACTACCACAAGAGAAAATCCCTTACTCCCTAATACTTATAAGCATCAACTAAGTAAACACACTCACTTCATGAGAATGATCTTATTACTGTAAATTTTTTCATAAATTTATGATATTTTTTTCATTTAATAATTGCTTTCCTTACATACATGCGTTATAATAAAGGACATATAAGGAGATTACTTATGAACTCATTATTAAATATTTTAAATAAAGGATTTTATTTTTATAACTAACCACCCTGTTTATTAAACAATTTATTCAGGGTTTTCATGAAGCATTGACGTATCTTGTTGATGTTTTTTTTATTAGTTTATAGTAATCAGTAAAGGAGAAGCTTATGAGAAAAGGGTTAATAGGAGCCGATTTAACAAACAATTTCACAAAATTAGTAAGTGAAAAATTCGCTTTTAATGACTATGAAATGGTGGAGATGAAGCAAGAACAATTGTTTTCCTTATTGCAAAGTAAAGACTTTGAGTGCATCAATATTACATCGCCTTATAAAAAAGATGTATTACCATATATTGATGTATTAAGTGAGAATGCACAAGCAATTTTAGCCGTTGATACGATTGTCAATCGTGATGGTATCTTATATGGATATAACACAGATTACAGTGCCTTTATGTATATGATCAACAAGCATTCCATCTCACTAGCGAATAAAAAAATACTTATCTTAGGAAATGGTGGTACCTGTGCTGCACTAAAAGTTGCTGCACAAAGATTAGGGGCTAAAGAAATTGTGGTTGTCGATATTGAGGAGAGTGAGGGAGCGATCTCTTATATTGATTGCTTTGCTCAACACTTAGATAGTGAAATTCTCATTAATACATCACCAATTGGCATGTCCCCAGATATTGATAATGCACCCATTGACATAAATTTATTTTATCAATGTGAAACTGTTATTGATTTAATTTACAATCCCATTCTAACAAAACTAGGTTTTGATGCACAGGAATGTGGAATAAAACGTATAATCGGTATGGAAATGCTAGTAGCACAAACAAAATATGCCGTAGAAATATTCACAGGAAAAGCAATTGATGATGCTTGTGTCAATCGTGTGCTTCATGAAATGCTCGTTGAACAAAGTAATATTGTTTTAATCGGTATGCCTAGTGCAGGAAAAACAACGATTGGAAAAAGGTTAGAAAAAAGACTAGGTAAAACATTTATCGACTTAGATGATGTCGTTGTTGAAAAAGCGAAAATACCAATTCCTGAAATATTCGCTAAATCAAAAGAAGCAGGTTTTCGCAAGTTAGAATCAATGGTTGCTTTAGAGTTATCTTGTTTAAACAACTGTGTCATCAGTACTGGTGGTGGAACGATTAAAAACAAAAGCAATATGGACTACTTACGCTTGAATGGTATAACGATTTTCATTGATCGTGATTTAGATAAGCTTGTTAGTGCTGATCCTAATCGCCCTCTTTCATCAAGTAAAGAGGCATTACGCATCTTGCATGAAGAACGTCGACCATTATATCAAAAATATGCGTCAGCAACTGTCTTAAACAATTCGCAAATAGAAGAAAGTGTTGAAGAAATTATCAATGCATATTATCAGATTACCCAACAAGTAGTCAATGAAACATACAATATATAAGAGGAGGAAATAGTATGATTATTACAATTAAAAAGAATGCAGATCAAAAAGAGGTAAAAACATTAATCGCTAATTTAGAAAAGCGTGGTGTTAAAGCAGTAGAAATTGAAGGTAGTGATTTTAATGTCTTTGGTTTAACAGGGGATACATCAAGTATTGATGAAAAAGCCATTAAAGCATATCCATGTGTGGAAAACGTAGTGCGTGTGGCTGCGAAATACAAACTAGCCAATCGCATGTTTCACCCAGAGGATACCATTTTCGATATAAATGGCATCAAAATTGGTGGTAAAGAAAACGTAGTTGTCATCGGTGGTCCTTGTTCCATAGAAAACAGAGAAATGATTATTGATTTAGCAAAAGAAGTAAAACAAGCTGGTGGTAAAATGCTAAGAGGTGGAGCATACAAACCTAGAACTAGTCCTTATGCATTTCAAGGAATGCGTACAGAGGGGATTTTAGCAATGGTAGAAGCAAGAGAAAAAACAGGCTTACCAATTGTTACTGAGTTAATGGGAGAAGCACAAATTGACGAATTTGAAAAATATGTTGATATTATTCAAATCGGTGCAAGAAATATGCAAAACTTTGAACTATTAAAAGAAGTAGGAAAAAGAACTACAAAACCTGTTTTATTAAAACGTGGTTTCTCTAATACGATTGATGAATGGATTATGAGTGCAGAATACATAATGGCAAATGGAAATCCTAATGTCATTTTCTGTGAACGTGGAATCCGTACATTTGAAACAGAAACAAGAAATACCTTAGATTTAAGTGTGATTCCAATTATTAAAGAAAAAACACATTTACCAATTATCATTGATCCATCTCATGCAACAGGTGATTGGAAATTAGTGGAAGCTGCTTCACTAGCTGCTGTTGCTGCTGGTGCTGATGGTTTGATTATCGAAGTCCACGACAATCCAGAATGTGCATTAAGTGATGGAGCACAATGCTTAAAACCAAAGAAATTTGCTTCATTGATTGAAAAAGCAAGAGCTATCGCCCAAGTGATTGGCAGAGATATATAGGAGTTCTCTTATGATTATTACATTCAAAAAAGATGTGCCACGAAGTGAAGTGGAAAAACTGATCCATACGATTGAACAAAAAGGTTTAAAAGTACACTCTAGTATTGGTGCCGATTACCAAGTATATGGTATTATTGGTGATACTACAATTCTTGATGAAAAGGTACTACGTTCCAATCATTTTGTAGAGGAAGTAACTCGTGTTTCTTCCCCTTACAAAAAAGCAAGTCGTATGTTTCACCCTGAAGATAGTATTATTGATGTTGGTGGCATTAAGGTTGGTGGCAAAGAGGCAATCGTAGTTATTGGAGGCCCTTGTTCAGTAGAAGGAGAAGCCCCTTTAATGAATATTGCACAAGCAGTAAAAAAGGCAGGAGCGAGCATGCTTAGAGGAGGAGCATATAAACCTAGAACGAGTCCGTATGCATTTCAAGGCATGGAAAGTGAAGGAATTCAATGTTTACGCAATGCTAAACAAGCGACAAACTTACCAATTGTTTCTGAATTAATGGATAAAGATCAACTACCTGAATTTATTGAAAATGTAGACTTAATTCAAGTTGGTGCTAGAAACATGCAAAACTTCGCTTTATTAAAAGCATTAGGAAAAATTAATAAACCGATTCTTTTAAAAAGAGGATTATCGAATACGATGGAAGAATGGTTAATGGCAGCGGAATATATTATGGCAGGAGGGAATGAAAACGTCATTTTATGTGAACGTGGGATTCGTACCTTTGAAAAATATACAAGAAACACTTTGGATTTAAGTGTCATTCCGATTATTAAAAAACGTTCTCACTTACCTATTATCATTGATCCCTCTCATGCAACAGGTGATTGGGAACTTGTAGAAAGTATGTCTTTAGCAGCGATTGCCGCTGGGGCTGATGGTTTAATTATTGAAGTTCATGATAATCCAGAATGTGCATGGAGTGATGGTGCACAATCTTTAAAACCTGAAAAATTTAAACAAGTAATTGAAAAGGGTAGAAAGATTGCCCATGTCATTGGGAGGGATATGTAATGAAAGTAAAAGTTTTCCCTTCTAAAGTAGCAGGAGAAGTGATGATTCCCCCTTCTAAAAGTATGTCCCATCGTGCCATTATCTGTGCATCATTAGCTGATGGGAAATCCATCATTGATAATGTAGCATACAGCGATGACATTAAAATCACGATTGAGGGAATGAAACACTTAGGTGCACATATTGTATGTGAAGAAAATCGTGTCATCATTCAAGGAATCAAGGATTTTACAAAACTACAAACAAATGAAATATTTTGTAATGAATCAGGCTCAACCCTACGTTTCTTTATTCCTATTTTCTCTTTATGTGAACAAATGATACACTTTACTGGTCGAAATCGTTTATTGAAAAGACCACAAACTATTTATGAAGAAATATTTAAAGCACAAGGTATTACCTATGTACAAGATGATGAAAAAATTACAATTCAGGGAAAATTAAAACCTGCACATTATACATTGAACGGTGATGTCAGTTCACAGTTTATCTCAGGTTTATTGTTTACTCTACCTTTGTTAGATGGGGATTCTACCATTCATATCAAAGAACCATTTGAATCCAAAAGCTATGTTGATTTAACTTTACAAATGTTGCATCATTATGGTATTAATGCACAATATAGCGATGCTAATACATTATATGTAGCTGGTAATCAACGCTATCAACCACATGACTATACCATTGAGGGTGATTATTCACAACTGGCTTTCTTTGCTGTATTAGCTGCCATTAACAACGATTTAACTCTATTAGGGGTACGTCATGATAGCTTACAAGGAGATAAACAAATTATTAACATCTTAAAACAGGCAGGAGCAAACATTCATGAAATTGAAAATGGATATTATATTAAACAATCCTCTTTAATCGGTTGTAATATTGATTTGAAAGATTGTCCTGATTTAGGTCCTATCTTAAATGTAATGGCTATGTATGCACAAGGGAAAACAACGATTTATAATGCACAACGTTTACGTTATAAAGAAAGTGATCGAATTGCAGCCATGGAAGAAGAATTAAAGAAATGTCATGTTGATATTCTTACAAGTGAAGGGGAGATTGTAATCAACGGCAACTCGCACTATGAGTGTGAGTCTATCTTAAATGGACATAAGGATCATCGTATTGTAATGAGTTTAAGTGTTGCTGCTACTTTATTTAAACAAGCAATCATCATCGAAGAAGCACAAGCGATTAATAAGTCCTATCCTGCTTTCTTTGAAGATTTAATGAAGATTGGTGTAAAGGTGGAAGTGTTCGATGATTAAAAAAGATACTAAATTTCTTATCGTTGGTTTAGGACTACTTGGAGGAAGTTATGCCTTAGGGCTTAAAAAAGAAGGCTATTTTGTATATGGAATCGCAAGACGAGAAGAAAGTATTGCCTATGCATTAGAACACAACATGATTGATCAAGGTAGTATTCATGTCGATGAAATGGTAAGTAATGCCGATGTAGTGATTTTTGGTTTATATCCGATGGACATGATTACTTGGATTGAGAAATATCAGCATTTATTCAAAACAAATGCAATCATTACAGATGTAAGTGGGGTAAAATGCAACATTGTTGAGAAAGTTCAATCCATCTTAAGAGAAGATGTAGAATTTATTTCTGCACACCCAATGGCAGGAAAAGAAACAAGTGGGATTGAATATGCCAATATTGAAATGTTTAAAAATGCCAACTACATTATTACCCCTACACACAAAAATACACAGGCAGCAATCGACTTCTCACACGATTTAGCCTATACACTACATTTTAATCATATTGCTGTTTTGTCTTGTGAAGAACACGATCGTATGATTGCTTTCTTATCACAATTAACACATGTTGTTGCAGTAAGTTTAATGAATACACACGATAATGCTCATCTCGTAGAATATACAGGGGATTCCTTTCGTGATCTTACAAGGATTGCAAAGATTAATGAAACGATGTGGAGTGAATTATTCTTATTAAATAAAGAAATTCTTTTAGAAGAAATTGATGCTTTTATTACTTCTATCACTCATTTTAGAAACACTTTAGCAAATGAAGATATAGAAGAAATGAAACGTTTATTCATTCAATCAACAAAACGAAGAAAAAAATTTGATAAATAAAAAGTAGGACAGATAATACACGTTATTTGTCCTTTCTTATATTTTTATGCATCTATGCACATTTTTATATATAAAAATGTGTTAAATTGCATATTTTTATAAGTTGTGTCATAATATACATAAGAAATGAGGTGAGTACATGGAAAGAAAAATCGAAAAAAGATTACTTGATTGGAAACAGCAGAAAAAACGAAAACCCTTATTGATTAAAGGGGCTAGACAAGTAGGAAAAACGTATAGTATTAGAAAATTTGCAAAAAACCACTACCACGATGTAGCAGAAATCAATTTTGAACGTGATAGTAATTATGTTTCTCTATTTGAAAGAAGTAGAAAACCAGAAGATTTTTTGAATGAATTAAAAATCAACTTCATTAATATTCCCTTTGATGAACACACACTTCTATTTTTAGATGAAATTCAAGCATGCCCAAACGCCATTACAGCATTAAAATTTATGGCAGAAGAATTTGCTTTTGATATTATCTGTTCTGGAAGTATGCTAGGTGTCGCCATAGCGAATACCTCCTCTTTTCCTGTTGGTTATGTTGAAACATGGGAAATGTACCCAATGAGCTTTTTAGAATTTCTATCTGCTTATCGTTTACCCCATGAAATCATGGAAATGATTAAACAACCACTAGACAAATTAGAAAGTATCCCTTTCACTTTACATGAACGTATGAACGAATTATTTACTACTTATATGATGATTGGTGGAATGCCTGAAGTGGTAGCCAAATATATAGAAAGTAAATCTTTTAAAGAATGTCTGTTAATACAAAGACGAATTGTGAATGACTATTTAAACGACATGGCTAAATACGCTTATGCTAGCGACAAAATTAAAGCACGAGAATGCTTTTCTTCCATTTTTATGCAACTTGCTAAAGAAAATAAAAAATTTCAATATGGAGTCGTGAAAAAAGGATATAACGCTAGATATTATGATACAAGTCTGCGTTGGTTAGCAGATAGTGGAACAATCCTTAAAGTGAATCGTTTATCACAAATCGCTAATCCATTAAGCTCCAATGTAGAACTAAGTGTATTTAAAATCTATATGTCTGATGTAGGATTATTTATTTCACAACTAAGTGATGGTGATGTATTAAAAATCATCAATGGTGATTTAGGTATTTATAAAGGTGTATTATACGAAAACATTGTCGCACAAACCTTTAAAAGAGCAGAAAAAAAATGTTATTATTATGAACCTAGTCAATTTTCTGAAATCGATTTTATTATTGAATACGAAGGAAACATAACGCCGATTGAAGTCAAAGCAGGAAAACATACAACCTCTAAAGCGTTTAACAACTTTGTGAATAAACACAATCCTAGTTTTGCATTTCGCTTTTCAGCCAAGAATGTCGATATTTCAAAAAATAATAATATTAAATATCTTCCTTTGTATTTACTTGAAAATGTACTAGAAAATGAAAAAGAAATTATTTTCTAAACTAAAAACAAAAATTACATGATCCATTTTTTATAATAACTGTATACTAACGAGGTGAAACTATGAATCTAAGTTATCTATCCTATTTTATCATTATTCTTATTGCCTTTTTACTCGCTTTATCGGCGAATTGGGCAATTTCTTATTTTGGTTTATCTTGTTTTGAGCAAATTATCTTTCATTTAAAA
>SAAR01000629.1 GCA_009916335.1 Erysipelotrichia bacterium
CGTTCACCATGCGTAAAGCAGAAGAGGCAAAACAGAAAGCTAAACCAAAAGTGGATACTGACGAACTGGATCGCTTTAGTAATCGCTATGCGGGGAATAGTTTTATTGAAAAAGTGACAAAAAAACTACAGGAGACATTTTCAGCATCTTCTCATGCTCCTGTTAACTTTGTACCAGAACATGAAATAAAAACCATGTTTGGGAATTCACTTTCAAAAATAGTTAATAACACCAATAGCAGAAGCATACATTTTGTTGATAAATCTGTTCTTAAAGAAGATGCGCAGGGATTATCAATTGCCACAAAGGATAGAACCTTAGCCGCAAGAAGATTAACTCTAATGGCTAAAGCTAAAGGATGGAGCAGCATTAGTTTTGATGGTAATCAGCTTTTCCTTGAAGAAGCATATGAAGAAGCAACAAGAGCGGGTTTGGTAGTAAAGCCATCATCAGAAGAACAAGCCAGATTTTTCAAAGAAGTTCATGAAGCGAAAAAGTTAGATAGTTTTATGCCTTTTGGCGGTATGAAGGAAAGCAAAAAAAAGGATATAGATAAAGATATTGAAAATCCCGGACATAGCCATGAACAAGCCCCTGTTCCTGTTCAAGCCCCTGTCTACAACGCAAGAATACCAACAAGAATGAAATAAAATAAAAAACCCTCATTAAGAGGGTTTCTTTTTATGCGAGGATTTTATTTTTACATGAAGATTTTAATCAGAACGTTGACGAAAGAAAGAATAGTGATACCCAACGTTAAGAATACAACCATACTCACGGGAAAACCTACAATCAACTTAAAGGCATAGTTGTTTACAGGCATCATATGAAACACTGGAAAGCTTTTATAAGCGTTAGTGTTCATCATTTTACCAAGCGGATAAAACACCACGAAACCTAAAACAACAGTAGTTAACGCCGAAAGAGCTAACAGCGGAATACCGTAGAACACTGTTGATAAGTTCAGTAATGAATCAATATATAAGTTTAGCATTTTCATCTCCTCGCATTTGATGATTTAAATATTAGCGTACTGTTTTATGGATATCAAATTATTTTTTATTTTTCGGATAAAACATAACTGGAACATTTCTACTTTTGTTGTTTTTATCTTTGACACAAGAAGTAAATTCATAAAAAGGGTTAGGTATAATGTCTTCAATGGATTTGAAGACATTAAGTTTATTCTCAAAAGTTCTTGCCTTAAGGCAATAAGCATTAACGATAAGATTGAAATACCCGGCAAAACCGACAAGCGCAGCGGTAAAAGGAACCATCCTTAATGGGATTGTTAAATCAGCTCTTGTCATAAAACTAAAACCAAAGAACAGAGCGACACACGTTAGCATCAATGTTAATAAAGCTATTGAAGCGCATTTTCTGTAGTTTGTTTGTAAAATTCCTTCATTAGAGTTTTTAATAACATACCATTCTTCAAAGGTACGCTTATTGCTCGGATCACCATGAGCATATTGAACAGCATTAACAATGTTTTTACCCACTTTATAAGGTAAAACAAAAGGCGCTGTAAATAATCTCGCAGTTCCTATAAATGGCGCAGCAGCAATTCTACCAAGTGTTAACTTCTTTTTCTCTTTGTTTTTATTTTCAATAAACATAATAATTCTCCTTTGTAATGTGTATATTATTTTATATACAAATATTAATAATGCTTGTCAATAAAAAAGCCTCTAAAAAGAGGCTTTTATTTTAATTTATTTTTTATTTATTAAAATCCTGTAAATCTACACTGGTATCTTTAGGTTTATTATTTGATGATTCTGATTTTTCTTCACTTTCACCTGAACCTTCACCATTATCTCCATTAGTAGCAGTATTATTAGGC
>SAAR01000630.1 GCA_009916335.1 Erysipelotrichia bacterium
GTCCGTCTTGTAGGTTTTTTGTGACATACTTCAATAAATAGCGAGAAGCATAATTAATGTTTTCTCTAAATTTTGGCTCTTCAAAGTCAGACTGATTTAATTCATACAATGCAACGACACGTTTATAGGTTGCTTTTACAGCGTCAAGGTGCTCACATGGGAAAAACACTAAATAATGCACATGAGGTATGGTTGTGCTATGTGGCTCGTAAACTTTCACGTAAAAGAACTCGTCACCAACATAGTTTTTAACACGCTTGTAAAATGTTCTAATCAGTTCATTTAAAAAACTATAGCCCTTAGTGATAGCCTCAGTAATCGTATCAAACTCAAAACGCTCATTCAATGAAACGTAGAGCCTTTTATCGCCTCTTTGTATGGATTGAAAGGGGTGAAAGCGTGAAGGAAGTGTAAAGGTCATAAAAACGCTGATATACTCTAGCTCTTTGGCAATGTGTTCGATTGAGGAGACTTTTTGCTCAATCAGTTTGGTGTATTTTTTATACTCTAGCTCAAAGTCATAATCAAGTTTAAAGAGTTCACCCGTGCTTATATTGCATAGATCAATGCGTGATAGATACTCTTTTTGTTTTTGCTCTTTGGAGAGGCTTACAGCAAAGTAATCTTTTAGATTGTGTTGTAGCTCTTGGTAGAGTTCTGTACTTTGCAGTTTTTTAGTTGCATAGATTGACTTCATAATTTCTCCTTTTGGTTTTCAAAACCTAAAAGGAGTTATGTAAAAATTTTCTCTACAACGTTATAGGGTGCTCAAATGAAAAAAAATGCGATCTTGGAAAAAAAAGTGTTAAAAAATGCAAATATTTTTAAATTTGTGCAATTTGTATGAAGAATAAAGCATAAGTTATTATAATTTTAGGATTCAAAAAGGAGTGGGCATGAATATAAAGCGTATTTTTGGAGTAACTGTTTTAATGGCACTGAGTTTATGTGCGACAGAAATTAAAGTGGACGGAAGCTATAGCAAACTACTTGGCAATCCGTTTAAAGCTAAACTAGAGACAAAAACACAAGATATATCTATCGTTCAGGGGGAATCGAAGCTTATCCCTTTAAATGTTGAAACCAATCGTAATGATTTTAGTTTTAGAAAACCCGAACTGAGTGTTTTAAATACTGCATGTAATAACGCTTTAAAATCATTCGTAGCTGAAGATTACAATGTGGTATCCAATGCTTCAAAAAAAGTATCGTGTGAGATTCTTCCAAGCACCGTCGTAAAAATTGATTATATAATGAAAGAAGACCATTCTTTTGCAAATCAAATCTCTGATATTGTGGTTCATTTAGTCATTCGAGTCAATGATAATGGCAAAATCTATGAGGATACTATTGATATGAACAAAGACCTTAATTTAAAAGGTGCTGCTAATTATGGGTTCTTATCAATAAGGAGTGTACTGAATTTAGATACAAAAGATTTAACAGAGCATATTCACACTATTTTAGAATATGCAACATATGCCCTATTAAATAAAAATATGAAAAAAGGAAATTAAACTATGAAAACACTATATTTCTTTTTATCATTATTGATCGTATCTTTTTCCTTAAGTGGTTGTGCTTTAAAAGGAACTTTTGATAACAGTTATATCTCGAAAGATATTAACCCTTATTTTAGCAAAGTGACTCAAAAAGAAGTTCATTTAGATATTGATAGTAATGTCATATCGAAATCTCCTGAAAGTATGTCAGGCAAATTATCAACTGTGAGTATGGAAACGGGTAATATTAATAAGCAAATTGCAGAGAGCTTTTTTAAACAATATTGGTAAAAACGGAGGAACTTGGACACCCATAACGGAAATACTTGGACAGTGATGTCGG
>SAAR01000631.1 GCA_009916335.1 Erysipelotrichia bacterium
GGATACGCATAAGGTATTTTTTTCTTTTGATTTTTCCATGCTTTGAGAGAAGATACAAGACCTTTCGATCTTTGAAGGGAACTTTGATTATTACTTAAATTATTAGAATGAATTCTATATTGAACAAGTGGAGAATAGATTGTAATGCGTTTACCTAAAAGTTCTGTAATCAATGCAATCCAATAGTCATGAATTGATAAATTGTGAGGGAACGGGATAATCAACTTTTTTAAAGCATCATTAAATAAAATTGTATTTCCCATAACCCCACATGGGCCTAAAATATGTCCTAAGTCTTTGTGTTTTTTCAATTTATATTTTCGAAATTGAAAGTAGGATCTATATAATACACGGTTAGATTCGTCAATCATCATTAAATCTGAATGTACCATAATAGGCATAGATTTATGCCCTTTCTCATACCGTAAAAGATTTTGCATCTGCATTTCAAGTTTATTACGTGCCCATATATCATCCTGATCAGAAAGAGCAATATACTTAGCCGAGCAAGATGATATTGCTGATTCAAAATTATTAACACATCCAATATTATGATTATTTTTAATCAATTTGATATTGGAATATTTTTGACAATAATCTTCTATAATTGAACATGTACGATCATCTGATGCATCATCATGAATGACTAACTCTATATTAGAATATGTTTGATGTAAAATGGACTCAATTTGCTCAACTAAAAAATTTTCTGCATTGAATGTCGTTAATAAAATAGTGACTAGCGGTTGATTATAATCTGATAGTATCATTTATAGATTAGCTAATTTTATATTTTTCCAAATACCATGCAATCGTTTTAAGAATACCACTTTCAAAGTTCTCTTCAGCTTCCCAGCCAAGTTTTGTTTCAATTTTAGTTGCATCAATGGCATAACGTCTATCGTGCCCAGCTCGATCTTCAACAAACGTAATTAACTCTTTATAAGACGTTTTTTTAGGCTTTAAGGTATCGAGTATTTCACAAATTTTATTCGCAATATAGAGATTATCTCGCTCATTTCTTCCACCAATGTTGTAGGTTTCACCCGAATTTCCCTCATGGTAGACTAAATCAATACCTTTACAATGATCTAAAACATAGAGCCAATCACGAATATTTTTGCCATCACCATAAATAGGAATTTTTTGATGACTCATTGCTTTTCGTATAATCGTTGGAATGAGTTTTTCATCATGCTGTTTTGGTCCATAGTTATTGGAACAATTTGTAATAACTGTATTCATACCATACGTATGATTGTACGCCCGTACAATCATATCGCTCCCAGCCTTTGAAGCCGAATAAGGAGAATTTGGTGCATAGCACGTACTCTCAGTAAAGAGCCCCGTAGCACCAAGTGTACCATAAACCTCATCGGTGGAGATATGATGAAAACGACACTCTTCATACCCCTCTAAAAGAACAAAAGGCTTCTCCATCCAATATTTGTAGGCTACATCGATGAGCGTAAATGTTCCATTGACATTCGTCTCTATAAAAACGCCTGGATTTTTAATCGAGTTGTCCACATGAGACTCTGCAGCAAAATGAATCACACCTCTAATATCATAATCTTCAAAGATAGATTCAACCAACGATCGATCACAAATATCACCTTGCACAAAGGTATAACGTTCATTATTCTCAACCTCAGAGAGATTCTCTAAGTTGCCAGCATACGTTAAAAGATCAAGATTGACCAGATGATAATCAGGATATTGTTCTAAAAAATAAGGCACAAAATTAGAACCAATAAATCCTGCACAACCTGTCACTAAAATGTGTTTATTTTGCATTAATTTCTTTCTCCTAATTTTTGCGAACAATGCTCTAAGCTATCTTT
>SAAR01000632.1 GCA_009916335.1 Erysipelotrichia bacterium
GTAGCTTTTATGATCTTTACCTTTTGCCATGGCATAAATGTGAGGTTCATGTAAAGCATAAATCTTGTTTTTATCCCCTCTTTTTTGAGCAAGGACTTGAGTGTAAAGAGAAAAGGATTCTGTGTAATAGTTGGTTTGTTCTTCACTAAACTGACGTTGCATATCACGCATCAATACACCGGCAATGGTACGTAGTCGTTTCATGGCACTGTGTGCTTTACTCCTCTTTTTCGGATGTCTAAAGAAGCGCAAGCTGATACGATGTGATTTAACCTCTTTGAGATAGGTGCGTCTAAGAGAAACTCCCTCAAGCTTAGCTATCTTATGAAGACGGTTAATTATTTTAATGGCCAACTTCCCATCGGTGGGATACGTGATATTCTTCTCTTGTACAGTTGAATCAATAATCACATGGCTCTCCTGGGAAGCCTCTGCGTGCAAGGAAACACTCGCACCAAAGATAGTATCTACACCTACTTGACCAATGCGATTGCGAAACTTAACCAACTCTGTGGCATCACAAGGTAGTCTACATTGATAATCACTCATACCACAGAAGTATTGATAATAGGGATTGCGTTTCCATTGCAAGACAACATTTTCATCGGAAAGATTTTCAAGTTGTTTAAGCATTAATAATCCTGCCATTAAACGCAATGGTTTTGCAGGTCTTCCTTTGTCGCGAGAATAAAAACAAGACAAAGCATCTTCTATTTTTTTCCAATCAATCGCATCAGCCAAAGCAATGAGTGGATCATGCTTATCTAACATATCCATGAGTGAACCATAAAAAAGATTGGGCTGATTTATCGGTGAAGATTTAAGAAGCAAACATATCCTTTTCGACCAGAAATAGGGGGTAAACCCCCTTGTTTATGGTCGAAATTATACTGTAAAATGACTACGAAATCCCTGAATATAGGGGTTTTGTTGGTTTTTCAGGGGCGACTATATACATTCATAATTTTTGAGAAATTTAGAATTAATATATATAAATACACTAAATTAGTATATTAATATTTACTCCTAAATACATTAGCTAACTATCATAAAGATTTTTGTATAATTTTAATGGAAGTCAGCAATCCACCCGTTCTCGCCTTTAATGGTTTGGCAAAACTGATATACAATCAAGTAAAGTCACCTTTTGGTTATATTGACTTTTACTGCTAATGAGAACAAGTAGTCCTTTTAAAAGTCAAATATGTCAATAGGAGATTTATATGAATACTACACCCACAAAACAATTACCCTCATTAGAAGAATTTAAATTACAAGCTAAAGAGCTTAAAAAATCAGAAAATTTTGAAAAATTAGGACATGCTCAAAATGCTTTGGCAAAAAAGTATGGCTATAAAGACTACAGAGCTATAAAATCAGTTTTAAAAAGTGATGATGTTCAAAATAATGATATGCGACCACAAATTATATCTGCTGCACAATTTGAACAAATGATGAAAGAACAAATCTTTTCAAATAATAATCCAACAATTAATTTCAAGAAAAAGCACTATTTCAAAAATCAAAAAAACATAATTGATGGTATTGCAATTGATCCAATATTGCCCGAAGAATTTTGGAGTACAGCTCATGAAGATAGAGAAAAAGTTGAACTTGATGAGTGGTGGGAAAGACCTTTTATCGTAACTCAAGGTTATGACGAAGAGAGCTATGAAGAGTACTACTCAAGAATGAAACCATATTACGATGATCTTATAGCTCACTATGGGGACGAGAAAACTACATACAAAGTTGAAACCGAAGATGAGTTTAATGCAAGAATTGCAGAGCAAAAAAAAAGTTGGTATGAAGCATGGACAACAGGAATAAGATATGATGT
>SAAR01000633.1 GCA_009916335.1 Erysipelotrichia bacterium
CCCTTTGACACTTTAGTGTCACAGGATGTAACTAACCCATCAACTCCTTTGATTCGAACAAGACATAACCTGCAACTGGTTTCTGGCTTTAAATCAGGACAATAACAAATACCAGGAACATATATCCCGTTCTGTCTAGCAACTTCCATGACAGTCTGCCCAGCAAAGCAAGAAAACTGCCTATTATTGATGATTATCTTAATTTCTTCCATGTTTAATTACTTTGTTAATTAATGACAAACTATCTTTTTTTACATTTTGGTTGTATCTGCTTTTTAAAAAATGTTAAATTGGTTGTTAGTGGCAAATCAAAGAGTTTAGCTAACAGGTAAGTTCAAAAAATGATCGTATTTTTTGAAAAGAAAGAAAAAAACTTGTTGCCAAGGCTTTCAAAGCAGTTTATAATATATGTATAAATAAATCGCAGGAGAAAATAAATGTCTAATGAAAATACCAAAAAAGATCAGCCGTTAATTTCAGCAGAGGCTATCTATCAAATGGGGAAAATCGCTAAAACTCATAAGGCGAAAGGTCATATTGAAACAGAAGAAGAAAGAGCAGAAAGATCTAGAATTCTTAATTTTTGCTTGTTAAAAATTGGTCAATTCCCACAAAGACATGCTCTTGATCTTGAGCATGTAATTATGTGGCTTGAAAAATCATATAAAGAAAATCCAGAAAAAACTTTTTGGCATGTAATGAGAGCAAATGGTATCGGTGGTTCAGATATGGGTGTTCTTTATGCTGCTACCGAAGGTGATCAGGGGCAGTCTCCATTCCAAACAAACCGTGATATTATTAAGTCTAAATTGTTCCTTGCTCCGATTGGTGAAGACAGTCCACATACTTCTCGTGGTACAAGAATGGAACCTTACGTTAAAGATATTTTCCTTAAAGATTTAGCAGTAGGTAATGTAGTAGAATCAACTCTGAGTAGTGAAGAAAAATCTGTTCAGAAAAATAATGCCGAAACTAATCCCCTTTATGGTGCGAAAAGTATTTTAACTGAAGAAATGGAAGCCTCTTTTGTTACATTCTATGATCCAGAACATCCTTGGTTAAATGGTAACCCTGATGAAATTATTCAAAAACCAGATGGGAAAATTGTTATTGTAGACTATAAAGCACCAGTTGACGTTCATGGTAATATTCCAGATTATTACTACGCTCAGGTTCACCATTATGGAATTATCTTTAAAAAGCAATTCCCTGAACTTGCTGATAAAGTAGAAAGCGTAGCATTAGCTAACTTTAACTATCGTGAGGGGGCAGAAATTATTTATACCGAAGTTCCTTATGATAACGAAGTTGCCGATAAAGTCCTTGCTGTTGGTGATAAATATTGGAATGACTATGTTATGAAAGGTCTTTTGCCAAAATCTATTGAATTTGGTGTGAGTACAGAAGTTGAAGATTTGAAAATCAGAGCAGTATCAAGGGATGAAAATGGAATTGCCACTGAGGTTCAGGATATCGATTTTTCTCAAGATATTGAATCAGGTTTAATTTCAGAAGATATGAAAAAATTTGTAGATAATGGAACAAAACTTAGCATTGATAATGTAACTGAAACATTAAGTGACCTTATCGCAAGATATAGTACAACTCGTCATATCGCAAGAGAAGGCGAAAAAGTGAGTGACGAATTCTCATTCACCATTAAGCATTTGCTTCTAAATAAATTATCTCTTGAAGATGAAACAGACACTATTAAAACGCCAACAGCTAATATTGCGTTGATTAAACGTTATGATATGACTAAATTGCTTCCAGATCTTGAAGATTATTGGAAAAAATTGAATCTCGATACTCAAACATTAAATACTGAGATTTATAA
>SAAR01000634.1 GCA_009916335.1 Erysipelotrichia bacterium
GGTGTATATAGTGCAGATCCTAAAAAAGATCCTACTGCAACAAAATATGAGAAGTTGACATATATGGACTTGATTAAAGAAGGACTTCAGGTAATGGATACGACAGCAACAAGTATGTGTATGGACAACGACATTGATTTAGTTGTATTCAATATGAATGAAAGTGGTAATATTCTAAAAGCGGTACAAGGTACAGCAAGTGGTACAGTAATTTCAAAGGAAGGTAAATAACATGGAAGAAATTTTAATGAATGTTGAAGAAAAAATGGAAAAAGCATTGGTTGGATTGCATAAAGGATTAGTTACAATCCGTACAGGTAGAGCCAATCCTGCTATGTTGGATCGTGTACAGTGTAATTACTATGGTAGTTTAACACCGATTAATCAGATGGCTTCTATTCAAGTTGTGGAAGGTAGACAATTATACATTAAACCTTTTGATAAGTCATTAGTGAAAGATATGGAAGCAACGATTAATGCGAGTGATATTGGTTTTCCAGTACAAAACGATGGGGATGGATTACGTATTAATATTCCTGCTTTAACGGAAGAATCACGTAAAGCACTATCGAAAGATGCAGCAAAAATGGGTGAAGAATGTAAAGTGGTTGTGCGTAATGCAAGACGTGATGGAAATGATGCAGTAAAGAAAAACAAGGAACTTCCAGAGGATCTTAAAAAAGATGCACAGGATAAAATTCAAAAATTAACAGATAAATACATCGCAAAAATTGATGCAGATGTAGCAGAAAAAACAAAAGAAATTATGGCTATTTAAAACAATAGTGCCAAGCAATCTTTGAAACTTTAGGTTTTAGAGCTTTCTTGGCACATAATTCTTAGAATACGTTATAATAAGCATAGATAGAACTTATCAGTGTGGTTGTACTCTTGTCATAGACAAAAGATTATAACGTAGCTATCAATATCAAAATGAAGGACGCAAGACTACTAGAAGTAGCCTATATCCTTATGATAGTAGGTTAGGAACTAGCCAAACTTATACGCTTGTGGACTCTCTTGTAAGATGGGTGAATCATACTCACTTATAAAACATGATAGAGGTTGAAACAAGAAGCATGGAAGCTTTCGCTTCGTGTGTAGTTCACTTAATAAACCCACTTTTGTGGGTTTATTGTTTATGGAGGACAAGTAGATGATAAACCATATTGCGATTATAATGGATGGAAATGGTCGATGGGCGAAAGCAAAAGGAATGCCTAGAACATTCGGTCATAAACAAGGGGCAGAAAATGTACGAACAGTCGCTTTAGAAGCGAATAAAATGGGGATTAAAGCATTAACTTTATATGCGTTTTCAACGGAAAACTGGAAGCGTCCTGAAGATGAGGTTGATTTTATTTGCAAGCTACCTAAGATGTTTTTTAACATGTATATTAAAGAACTAGTTGAAAATAATATACGAGTAAGCTATATAGGTGAATTAGAGAAGTTTCCTTCTGAAACAAAGAAATTTATCAATGCAGCGATTGAAAAAACAAAAAATAATACAGGTATGGAAATGGTCATTGCTATTAATTATGGATCTCGCAGAGAAATTGTTATGGCAGCACAACAATATGCAAAAGATGTTATCGATGGGAAAAAAGGGTTGGAAATTAGTGAAGATGAATTTTCACAGTATCTGATGACTGCACATTTACCTGAGGTTGATTTATTAGTGAGAACAAGTGGGGAACAACGCTTGTCAAATTATCTATTATGGCAATTGGCGTATGCAGAATTTGTTTTTGTTGACTATGCATGGCCTGAATTTACTGCTGAAAAGTTGCATGAAGTCATTGCTGAGTATGAACGTCGTGATCGCCGTTTTGG
>SAAR01000635.1 GCA_009916335.1 Erysipelotrichia bacterium
TTCCCTGTGCTCTTCGATTATGCTTTTCAGTTTCTGTTCCTGTTCTATGGTGCCTGCAAATTTGACACCCGGTTTACAATCGCACATCACATATAGCCTGCTACTCAAAATATGGACAATCTATCCATATCGAGATTTTTACCTGTTCTTAGTGTCTGATTTTGCGATTGCGAGCAATGCGCTAATCTCATTTTATATGACACTCCGAGGTCGTAAATTCCCGACTAGCCATCGGTACATACTTACATTAGCATTCCTATGCCACTTTGTAAGTTTTTGCTTCTCTCAGATTAATACTGGCTTGTAAATCTCTATCAATAACCAAATCGCATTCATTACAGATGTAAATCCTGTCAGAAAGTTTTAAATCTTTTTTGAAACTACCACAACACGAACATAATTTAGAAGATGGATACCATCTGTCTGCAATACGCAATTCTATACCGTTTTGTTTGCATTTATTGGTAAGTTTCACTCTAAACTCATAGAACTTCTGTTGTGATACAGCTTTAGATATATGCCGATTTTTCATCATTCCTCTTACATTTAAATCTTCAATAGTAATTGAACTTGGTTTTTGCTCAACTATTTCAGATATACATTTGTTTATGTAATCGGTACGAATGTTGGTTAATCTTTGATGAAGCTTTTGTACTTTGACTGTTTGTTTATGAATATTTTGCCGAGTAACTCCTCCTTGTTCTATTTTAGTTTGTTTTTTAAGATTTTCGTATTTCCTCGAAAGTCTTGATTGTTCACGTTTTAATTTTTTCTCTAGTTTTTTTACTTTTGAAGACTTATTAATATTCTTTTTTGTTACCCCGTTGCTGAGAACAGCAAAATCTTTTAACCCTAAATCAATCCCAATAGGTTGAGTCTCCAGTTTATGGTTTTTGACTTCTTCTACTTCGCAGATAACTGATACATAATACCTTCCTGCCTGCTGCGTAACTGTCCCACTTACAACTTTTGCGTTAGTTGGAATATATCCAAATTCTTTAACTCTGACCCACTTAAGAGTAGGAATATTAATCCGGTGACGTTCTACTTTCCAGTCTGTCTTGTTGTTCTTTGGGAAGTATAATCCAACTTCAGATTTTCCTTTTTTCTTGAATCTGGGAAATTTTGTTTCGCCTTTAAAAAATTTTTTAAAAGCTAATTCAGCATTACAGATAGACTTCTTTCTGGCTTTGCTGCCGCAGCTATTAATCCAAGCATACTCACTCAATATTTTTAATTCATTGTTAATATACTTGTCGAAGGCATTCGCAGACATAAAAGATTCTTTCCTATTTATTTTGCCATCTTTAAAGTCTTGATAAAGAGATTTGTTTTTAGAAATATAGGTATTGTAAAGCCATCTGCAGACGCCAAAGGATTGATTTATTTTGTTTATTTGTTGAATACTTGGCTTTAATTCCACTTTGTATGCTCTTTGCAATCTCTATATCCTCCTCTATTAAATTTTTCTGCAGTATCACCTCTTTACACCTTTTTTAACTGATATATTTGCACAACTCCGCACTTTTATTTTACTATATTTTCTGTATCTTTACAATATTGCAAAAATATTTAGGTGCTCTGTTAAAAAATAAATGGTCTTGCATATCTCCTCAGTATATTATAGAATATAGTCAGGGTAATGTGTGCCCTCTGAAAATTTAATTGACATAAATATCGGTAAAACCATTCGCGCTCCATGCGGATGGTTTTTGAATATGGAATATGATATTTGAGACAGAAAGGAAGAATGCCTGTGAAGATGATATCCTGGAACGTGAACGGAATAAGGGCCTGCGTGAAGAAGGGCTTTATGGACTATTTCAAGGATGTGG
>SAAR01000636.1 GCA_009916335.1 Erysipelotrichia bacterium
GGGTAGTACCTAGTCTTTTTGTGTTTATTTATAAGGATGAGCTTAATGATGAGTTTAAGTAGTGCCTTAGTTATGGTCGCAGTACAAGTTGTTGGCAGGTTCGTTTTCTGTGATTCAATTCTAGAGCATATCATCGGCCCGATATGACCTCCTGTTGCTGATTGTGGACGGGCTAAACCATAGCGATAATCGATTGAAAGCCTGATTGCTAATCAGCTATTTAAACCTTTTGTATTTGTATACAAAAATAACCAATAATTTTCAGCCATTGATTCAGCCATTGTTTTGAGTTTGTAATGTTTTGAATTTGAGGATTTTACAAGGTTTAACGAAAAGGGGTTCAGCCATTGATTCAGCCCTGATATAATAAAGAATAATAATTAATATATAAAAATTAGGAGATTTTCCTTGTGTTTTCGTGAGTTACCTTGATTGCTTGTACTTTATTTTCGCTGTTCCGGTCCGAGCTGCTTCATTCGTCGAAAAGAAGAACTGCTTGCTTTGGGTTAGGGTGAATAAGGTTTGTAATAAGATTGTTCTGGTTGTAATATGTTACATTAAGGCTCTGTTTTGGTGGCTTTTTAAAAGAATAATAATTACGTAATATTGTTGCTGCAGTTCCGAGATTTACATGTTTTCATATCATGGTATTTTATGTATTAATGTTCGAATAGGGTGCCAATTGTTCGCCTACGTTTTTTATTTCTACGCCTACATTTTTAAAAAGTTGGCCTAGGATTTTTAATTGTTGGGGAGCAATCTGAGAAAGGAGTATATTTGAATTAGTCTATCCCTTTTAAAAACGCCGGATTCTATCCAAAAAGAATATTTCTCATTTTATTATCTCAAATTTTATTAATCCTGAAATATCGTCATAAATAGTGATAATTCTATTTTTCTACAAAATTGCTCTTCTATTTTGGAGGCTCAAGCAAAACAACTGAAAATGCGTTATCGATATTTATATTACATATTATTGCTGATTCCTGCTTTCCTTTTTAGGGATTATACGCCAACTAATGAATTAAAGTATATCAGCATTGTTGACGAAGCGTTAAAGAATGGCACTTGGTTTACCTTCTATAATCATGGCGCAGTCTACGCAGATAAACCTCCTTTGTTTTTCTGGCTTATTATGCTGATTAAACTGATAACAGGTACCTATAACATGTGGCTCATAGGTTTATTCAGTCTGCTACCTACTATTGGTATAATGGCTGTGATGGACCAGTGGGTGAGGAAAGAAGGTATCGCCAGTAATCCGTTGGTGAGTAATGTGTTGTTGCTTACCACTGGTATGTTTCTTGGTTCGGCTTTGGTTGTTCGTATGGATATGCTTATGACTTTTTTTATTGTTGTTTCGCTTTATATTTTTTGGACTATTTATAAGAACGATGAGCATGTGCGTATTGGAAGGTCTGTTTTACCGGTTTTTATCTTTTTGGCTTTGTTTACTAAAGGTCCTATAGGCTTGCTAATACCGGTAGTATCTATTATCTCATTTTTGGTGCTCAAAAAGCAAATTCGTACCATTGGTCGTTATTTAGGTTGGCAGCAATGGACGATACTTGCCGGGTTATGTGCATTATGGTTTGCTTTGATTTACGTTGAAGGAGGAAGAGATTATCTTTATAATATACTTTTCAAACAGACTATAGGCAGAGGAGTTAACTCGTTTCATCATAAAGAACCTTTTTGGTTTTACATGCCACGAATGCTATGGTCATTTGCTCCTTGGTCATTGCTTTATGTCGTTTTACTATGGAAGGGCATTCAGCAAAAAACAATCAATGACGACTTGAAAAAGTTCTTTCTCATTGTTATAAGCACAAG
>SAAR01000637.1 GCA_009916335.1 Erysipelotrichia bacterium
TATTTAATGCTGATGGGACGGGAAGTGAACAGTTTTCCGACGGATCAGCATCGAGTAGTTTCACTTGGGAATTAAGTGGATGGCCTCAAATGTTATTGGTTACAACAAGCAAAGATACTTATCGAACGCAATTTATTTTAAGAACAAATTCCTTGGCTCTTGTTAAAATCAATGGGAAAAGAGTAAATCAAATTTTGTATAGGGATTGATTATTGGTTATTCTACTTGAATATTAGCAACCGGTAAAACTCCTTGACTTAAAGCTTAGAGTAAATAGTACAAAAAATTGTGCCATTAGCATAAGTGTGTTATGTTTTATTCAAAGAGGTGGAAAATGAAAAAAACTATGTTCATTTTAACATTGTTAATGATTGTATTTATGTCAAGTTGTACACGTATATCAGAACCAACCCAAACCCCAACCCAAACCTCTAAAAATGGATGGAAAATCGGTCAATATCTAGATGATTTTGGAGATCCTACAGGTGAAGAATATGCGTATTTCATTATCGAAGATGGGACCCTCTCAAATTCTGCAACAACTAGTGCTATCTCCAAGGTAAAGGTGGTAGCACGTGTTGGAAAAACAATTTCACAGCGAATGCCCGGACTCTCTATTGACTTTCAAATACATGACCACAATTGGGATAATCCTGTGAATGAATTCTTTAGCAATTCTACCGCTTTATTACAATTTAAAGATGCTGACAATAATATAATCAAAATTACTAGAAGTAATTCAAAATACCTATCATATCCGGTGTGGAATACCTTTCCTATAGATTTTTCCGTTGAATTTTATGATTTTTTAAAAAATACACAATCAATCAAAGCTTCTATAATCTGTGATAATACAAAATATAATTTTACTATAAGTCCTGATAATTTTGAGAATTGTATAAAATATTTAGTACAAGAATTTAATAAAAAGAATAATCTATATGATTGGTTCTTTGAATTACAAAAATCTGAGAATTATGATTATCTAAGGGTTTTGAAATTTTTCAAAATTCAGAGTAATAATAATGATTATGCAGTAGAGTTTAGTATAAATGGGCAGCCTAGAAAGCCAAAGAGCTTACCTACATTTTTCGTGAGTGCCTATAAGGGGTGTGATGGTATGTACCACAATTCCGGTGGCCTTGCAGCTCTAATATTTAAATCTGGGTCTAGGCAATATAGGTATAATGATTACAACATATCAAGTTTTGATAGTACTGCTAGTGAGATAAAAAGTGTTTTAGACAATATTATTTCCGTTGCAGATAGCGGGGAATATACTGAAGTAAGCTTGGTTTTTGAAGAGCCTCATGACCCTTTGACGATTTCAATTCTTTCTAGTGATTTAAAAAAATATTTAGAGTACCCATATTCCGATGAGATTTGGAGTCAAGTAAAGAGATGATTTTGTTTAGTAGGTTAGCATCGCAACCAATATAATAGTTAGGATAGTTATTAAATTCTAAAATTGAGAGCACCAAAATAGTATTGCGGGGTGGAATATAGTCATTGTATGTGTGATACACCATGCATCATGGCATGCAGGATATCAATCTTCATGTGATGTACCCCAGACTGTGCTTCAAAGGTCATTTGTCCGAGTCTGATGATTACCTTGATGGAGGGGATATGAAGAAAAGATATCTATTCATACTTATGCTGTTGGTATTGATCCTAGCGGGTTGTAGCATGTCGAACGGATTTAGTGGGAATGCATGGGGGAGTTCGATTGAATCTGTAAAAAGAAGAGAAGGCATTCCTTATGAAGAAAGTATTGTTTCTTTGTCCTATGATAAACAAATTTATAATGCAGATGCTGATATTACCTATTTC
>SAAR01000122.1 GCA_009916335.1 Erysipelotrichia bacterium
TAATTATTTTGTCTGTTTGATTGATGATATTATTATTTCACTTCTCCACACTTAATGTCGCCTTCTTCAAACTTCTTAACCATATCTTTTACATTAACTTTTGTGATATCCTCTTTACTTTCAACAGCACCAAACATACCTAATTCATCTTTTTCAAAATCATAGTTACCAAAATCAATATCAAGAGAATACGATAGTTCTTTTTTATCGGAAGAAAGTTCAAAACTTGTCTTTACCCCATCAATTTCTCCATACATACTTTTTACCCCTTCTTTAGCAGCTTCTACATCGGCATCACTAATCGCTTCTTTAGATGTTTGAATCCCCGTTACTTTAAAGCCTGTTAAAATTTTATCATTATCATACTTTAAATCGTATTGCAGTTTAGCTCCTTCCATAACGTCCGTTGTACAAGTAACTGAGTTTACCTTTTCACTCTTTTTTTTACTTCCATTTGAACACCCACTAATGACTAGTAGCGACACTAAAAATACTCCTATTAACTTTTTCATTTTTCCCTCCTGCGTATACTTAAATAAGTACACTTTTATATTACTATTGTATCAATAAAAGCCTATTTATTCTATATAATTTTATGAATTGTAGAAAATAAAGAGCAGAATACAAACAAAGAGAGATTCCTTTCCCTCGTTTTAGATAATCAAAAAAGAGAATCAAATACGACTCTCTTTATAAGTTATGATAGATAAAAAACATACGATTTTTTCCATTTAAATCTTTCACTGTTTCAAAACGATCATTAGGAAAATATTTCAAAGCTTCTTTTTCCATCGCTTCTTTTTGATTATAACCCATTTCAAAGGCTAAGATTGCTTTATCTTTAAGCACTTTATGGGCATCTTCAAAAATCATGCGATAAAACTTCAATCCATCATTTCCACCAAATAAAGCAACATGTGGTTCATAATCGACAACACTTTTCTCCATTGTTTCATGTACTGGAATATAAGGTGGATTACTCACTAAAATATCAACCTTAATCTGTTGATCAATAAAAGGTTTTAACATATCCCCTACGAAGAAAGTAACCTCTGCCTCTAATGCTTTGGCATTTTCCTGTGCCACTGCTACTGCTTTTTCACTAATATCACTTGCATAAACTTGTAGTTTATCTTCTTCTTTTTTCAAAGTGATGGCAATCGCCCCACTACCACTTCCTACATCAATGGCACATACTTCATTTCCTTGGAAATATGCATCATACTCAGCTAAGACATTCGCTACAAGTTCTTCTGTTTCAGGGCGAGGAATCAGTACATCTTCATTGACCTTAAAACGATAACCATAAAAATATTCATAACCTAAAATATGTTGTAATGGTTCTTGTTTCAATAAACGTTGCATTGCCTTATGAAAACGTTCTTCTAGTTCACTTGGCATTTCATTATCATATTCATAATACAAGTTATGCGACTCCATCTCGCTTAATTCTAAAAGCAAGAATACAGCACTTTGTGCAACAATCCCTTCTTTTTCACATTGTGCTTGTGCTTGTTTTAATACTTCTCTATACGTCATTATGCGTTTCCTGCAATTTTATCTTTTTGATCTTGTTCAAGCAAGGCAGCAATAATATCATCTAATTTTCCTTCCATGATACGATCTAATTGTTGCAACGTTAACCCAATACGATGATCTGTTACACGATTTTGTGGATAGTTATAAGTTCTAATCTTTTCACTACGATCGCCACTTCCTAATTTACTTTTTCTTTCTGCATTCTTTTCTGCTTCTCCTTTTTGTTTCATTTCTGAATACACCTTTGCACGAATATGCATTAAAGCTGTCGCTCTATTTTCATGCTGAGAACGCCCATCTTGACATTTCACACTAATCCCTGTTGGAATATGCGTAACACGCACTGCTGAATCCGTCTTATTAACGTGCTGTCCTCCTGCTCCACTCGCTCTCATTGTATCAATTTCTAAATCATTTGGATTAATTTCAAAATCTTCTTCATCAATTTCAGGATCCACTAACACCGTCGCCGTTGATGTATGAATACGTCCTTGTGATTCTGTCTTTGGTACACGCTGTACACGATGACTGCCACTTTCAAACTTCAATTTCCCATAAGCACCATCACCTTTTACAATAAAGGAAATCAAACTGTATCCACCAGCTTCATTGACCTGTGCATCAATCATCTCTGTTTTATAACCACTCGCCTCTGCCCAACGTGTGTACATACGATACAAATCACCAGCAAAGATATTTCCTTCATCGCCACCAGCAGCTCCACGAATTTCTACAATCGCATTATTCATATCCGCAGGATCCTTTGGAATTAATAAAATTTCTAACTTATCTAACATTTCCTGTTTTTTAGGCTCCAATTCTTCTAACTCCATTTTCGCCATTTCTTTTACTTCTTGATCGCTTTCTTTCAACAACTCTTGTGCATCTTCAATACCAGCTACAATTTTTTTATATTCCTCATATGCCTCAACTACCGCTACTAATGATGCTTGTTCTTTTCCAAGTTTTGCCATCTGTTTACGATCGCCTAATACATCTGGAGACATCATCAACTCGCTTAACTCTTGATAGCGAGCTTCCATCTTCTCAAGTCTTTCCACCATTACACTCATATATTTATTACCTCCATCAATTTACTAATTTTGTTAAATTATTCGCCCATTTTCCTTGTTTAAATAATCGCATTCCTATTATAACACGAACTAAGGCTTCTATTTGAACAATTAGAAAAACAATTGCAATTTCTTTCACATCAAATACGCTCACGCATAAAAAAGCCAAGGGTATACCAATTGCCCATGTAATTCCTGAATCTAAAATCATCAATATCTTACTTTCTCCACCTGCTCGCATACTAGCAAACACTAATGTATTGAATAGCCGCAATGATATTTTAAGGGCAAATGCCTGTACAATCCAAATCGCACTTAATACAACATTCATTTTTGTTAATTGAAACAGTCCTACTAGCCAATTTGCACTAACAACGATAAGCAAGGACAAGAACACACTTAATACAATCCCAATCCCTACAAAGTAATTTCCTTGTTTTAATGCTTCCTCTTTTTTACCACTACCTAATGTGGTGCCTAAAATAATCGTTGTCGCATCACTTAGTCCCCACACAAGAAAATAGAACATTTCCGAAATCTTATTACCGACAAAATAAGCGTCCATCGAATCTTTACCTAAAATACCAAACGCTTTTACAAACAAAGTATTCCCAAAGGAAAAAAGTAATTCATTAAATACTAAAGGATAGGTTTTCTTTAAAATCGGTAACACAAAATCTTTTTGTAGTGTAAACATTTCTTTTATACTACCGACAAACACTTCTTTTTGATAATAACTATACAGCAAATAAAAGAGCATCGTCAGTGTTTGTGCAATCAATGTCCCATAAGCAGCACCAACAACACCTAGTTTTACAAAGCCAAAAGCACCAAAAATAAATAGATAATTCAATATTAAATTGCATGCCATTGTAAAACAACTCATTAAAAAAGGTATGAGTGCTTTGTGAATACCACGATACATATAAGCAAAACTATAAGAGAGCGAGGCAGGAATAAACGATAGGCAAACAATCCTTAAATATTCATTCCCATATTGAATAATAAAAGGGTCATTGACATAAAAGGCTAAAATAACTTTTCCTAAACATAAGGATAGCACTAGCCAAAACAATGCATTTAACGCCATTAATATTAGTTTTAAACCAAAACAACGTTTTAATTTATCATATTCCTTTGCTCCATAAAACTGTGAAGCAAACATTCCTGTTCCACAATTAATCCCATAAGAAATGGTACTCATCATCATATCAATTTGAGCTGCTGTTCCAACACTACTCACATGACCAATCCACGATACCATTAAACTATCCACAATCCCACAAGCACTTTGTAAAAGTTGTTGTAAAGCACCAGGAATACCGATACTAGCCACTTTCTTATAAAATGAATAACTTCCCCCAAAATATTTCATACAAAACTGATTCATATATAATTCTCCACCAATTCATGTTTCAAATAAAAATGAAGTGAACATATCACTCCATCTTTATTCTGTTTATTTAATTCCGTATTTTTTGTTGAATTTTTCAACTCTACCCTGAGCAGCTGCGAAACGTTGTCTACCAGTATAGAATGGATGACAGTTTGAACAAGTATCTACTTTTAATTCTTTAGCAGTTGATCCTGTTTCAAATTCATTTCCACAAGTTGAACATTTAACAACGATTTTGTTGTATGTTGGGTGAATTCCTTTTTTTGCCATAATATTTAATCTCCTTCCGCCTTAAACACTTTGCGTATTTAAAGTAAGTGCTTATTTATTATAAAGGATAGTTATTTTTAATTCAATACTTTTTTCATTTATTTCAATAAATTTATAGAACGTATTGGCTCACCTCTTTCATGTGTATATAAAAGCCATGATCCCCTGTGAACTACACACGAAGCTAAAGCTTCCATGCTTCTTGTTTCGACCTCTACTGTGTTTTTTAACCGAAAGGTTATTCATCCATCTTACACAGAGTCCACAAGCGTATAAGTTTGGCTAGTTCCTAACCTACTATAACAAGGATTTAGGCTACTTCTAGTAGTCTTACGTCCTTCTTTTTTGATATTGAGTGCTGCGTTGTAATCTCTATCTATGATAAGACCGCAACCACACTTATAAGTCCTTGTCTGCAACTCTAATTTCTGTTTATTGCCACAACAACTACATAACTGACTACTTGGATACCATTTATCTACCTTAATGAAGTATTTACCTCTGTCATTTAGTTTGTATTCCAATAAGTTTAAGAATAATCCATATCCGTTATCTAATGTTGCCTTACCATTTCCAAAGCCTTTATTAGATATATTTTTCATATCTAATGTTTCTACACAAACAACATCTACTTCGTTGGCTATCCTTGTAGACTCTTTATGTAGAAAATCTAATCTCTGGTTTGCTGTATGTTTTTGTAACTTTGCTACCTTTATTCTTGCCTTATTACGATTATTAGAGTCTTTCTCTTTGCGAGATAACTGTCTTTGCAATTTGGCAAGTTTCTTTTGTGACTTACGATAACACTTTGGACTACCACAAACCTTACCATTACTATCCGTATATAGTCCATCTGACTTATAATCTAAACCCAAAACGGTATCTTTTACCTTTGTTTTAGTCATTGTTTTCTCATTCTCATAAAGAACTGAAGCATAAAACTTACCATCATTATCCTGCGATACTGTCACCGATTTAAGTACCCAATCTGTATTAGGACTTCTATGTATTTTTGCTTTTACAATACCAATTTTAGGTAGTTTAATACGATGATCCATAATCACTATATTTCCATTTACATGGTTTGTCGTATACGTTCTTCTGCTACGTTTTGATGATTTATACTTAGGAAAACCTATTTTCTTATCTCGAAAGAAATTTTTATATGCTGTTTGCAAATGCAACTGAACATTTGCAAGAGTCAAACTATCTACTTCTTTCAGATATGGATATTCCTTTTTATACTGAGCAGGAGTCGTAGATAACTTTTTCTTTGTCTGCTTGTAATGGTTAATCTTGTCTTCAAGCATTAAGTTCCATATCTTACGACAACAACCAAATGTCTTAGCAAACATTTCTTGTTGACTAACTGTTGGATACAATCTATATTTGATTGCTTTGTTCATATCCTCACCTCCTAGCCTTGATTTTCTATATATTCTTTAAGTGTTTTCTCGCTAACGTTACCAACTGAACCAATAAAGTACCCATCTGTCCAAAATGTTTTCTCTTTCCAAAAGTGTTTCGATAAGTAATTAGAATGCTTCTCCCATATAGGATAGGAAATGTAACCTTTCATTGTTCTTACAAAATTTGATAAGTTTATATTAGGTCTTGTTTCTATCATATAATGTATATGGTCTTTATCTACTTCCATATATTTAATATTTACTCTATGTTTGCGACCTATTTCAGTAGATAATCTTTTCACATCATCTGCTACATACTGACTAACTAACAACTTCTTTCTGTATTTGCATACAAATATAAGATGGTATTGTAATAAGTATTTATTATGACTTGCTGACTTCCACTCACTCATAGAGTTATACCTCCTATGAGTATAAAATAATCTAGCCTTATTATATCACAACCTAAGGTTTATGTGCCAATTCATCCCACGAACCTAAAGGTTCTGGGAGTTCTTGGCACTATGCTTTAAAAAATCTATCCTTTTTATAATGAGCAGATCATTACACCTTGATTCATTTCTTCATCATAAGCATCGTAAATAATGCTATAATAAATGAAAAGAAAGAAACTGGAGGGAATTATGAAAAAAACACTATCCATTGCTTTAACCTTTTTACTGCTGATTACAATGAGTAGTTGTGGCACACAAAAAAGAAGTGCAGATGAATTTAATGACTATACCAAAG
Organism: Erysipelotrichia bacterium; assembly: GCA_009916335.1. The sequence continues at coordinate 6,438 of SAAR01000122.1, forward strand.
ATTTTACAAAACTTTTTTTTACAGGAGTTTCATTTGATCTTAATTTTCTTTTTGATCAACCTGAGAATTATGGAATCAATCGTGATGTATATACATTAGATTTTGTATCTTTAGAGGACTATCAAAAACAAAACGAAAAGATTGAAGAAAAATTAGAAGATTTAGATGAATTTGATTATGACGATTTAAACAAAGATTAAAAAATTGTGTATGACTTATTAGCGACACAAGAAGAAAGTGATTTAGACACTAATGCTTCCTATTATCTAACAACGAATTATTTTGATATTAGTTCAGGAGTACAAGCCAATCTGCCTCTTGCCCTTTGGAACTATGAATTTAAAAACCAGAAATCCTTAGACTCTTTTTTAGCTACACTAAATGATGCACCTACCTACTTCAAAAAGTATGTAGAATTAGAAAAAACACGTCAAAAGAAAGGATATGGTATGTCCCAAACATATATGAATGATGTGTTAGAAGCTATTCATACCATTAATACAAGTGATCAAAACTATATTTTAGAAGCCACTTTTCACAAGATTGACGAACTTACTTTCATAGATGATCATAAGAAAAGCACTTATAAAACAGATATTCAAAATGCTTTTACAAACACCTTTATGCCTGCTTGGTTGACATTAGAAAACGACTTATCCTCAGTGAAGATAAGTAAAAAAGGAGAAGGGGAATTAGCCAGCTATAAAGAAGGAAAAACATATTATTTAGAAATGTTAAAGGAACAAGTAGATGTGGATTCAATCAAAGAATACACAAACTATTTAAAACAATGTGAAAAGGAAATTCAACAACGTTTACTTGCATTAATGAGTGAATATCCTGAATTAGCGGACTTACTATATAGTGATGAAAGTACGATTAATGATGCTTTAAACAATCTTCATTTTACCGATTTAACTTCTGCACAGGAAGTGATTGAAGATTTAGAAAAAAAGGTAGCAACAAAAGATATGTTCCCGACGATTCAAACATTAGAATATCAAATGAACATCGTTCCTGATTCAATGAAGGATACAATTCAAGCTGCAGCGGCATACTATCTCAGTGCCTTTGATGATACTTCTGGGAAAGGGGAACAGATGATTTTAAATGGTGCATTTGAACAAAGTGATTTTACAACGATTGCTCATGAAAGTTTTCCTGGTCATATGTATCAACACAACTACTTTAAAAATGTAAAACATAATATTTTGCGTGATGTCTTAAGTAACAGTGCCTATGTCGAAGGCTGGGCTACCTATGTGGAAAATGAAGTATGTGCTTATAGTGATAATCCAGCAGTCTGCCATTTAAACAACATCAATTCACAATTAACATATCTAAAAGTAATTGAATTAGATAAGAAAATACATTATGATGGTATTTCTCGTAAAGAAGCTTATACTTTCTTAAGTGATAATTTTGGACTTAATGATGAAGAGAACTTAGATGCACAATACACACAGTTACTAGAAAACCCTGCTGTTTTTGGTAACTACTATCTAGGTTATTATCAATTCTTATCCTTAAAAGAAAACGCAAAGGAAAAATGGGACGATGAATATAGCGACTATCAGTTTCATAAACTCGTACTTGATTTAGGACCTTTACCATTTAACCTATTAGAAAAATACGCTAAATTAGATTAAAAATAAAATAAACTTTAAAAGTAAAGGGATCATATCAGTTAAAGTGATATGGTCCCTTCTTTTTAATATTTTAATGTTTTGATTTTTTCCCAGCTGAATTGTGGATCACCAAAGTGTCCATAACAACTTGTTTTTGCATAGATCGGTTTCTTTAAATCTAATTCACGAATGATATTACCTACTTCAAAATTAAAGTTTGCTTTAATAATCTCTAGTAATTCTTCATCACTTTTTACGCCTGTGCCAAACGTATCAACACACAATGAAACAGGATGACTTTTACCAATGGCATAAGCAACCTGCACTTCACAACGTTTTGCTAATTGGTTAGCCACGATATTTTTCGCTACATAACGAGAATAGTAAGCTGCACTTCTATCTACTTTACTAGGGTCTTTAGATGAAAAACAACCTCCACCGATTCTACCCATACCACCATATGTATCTACAACAATTTTTCTTCCCGTAGTTCCTGAATCTCCAAAACTTCCACCAACGACAAAACTACCACTTGGATTAATTAAATATTTTGTATTCTCATCAACTAACGAATCATCAATACAAGGTTTAATAACTTCTTCCATAACCACTTTCTGCAATTGTTCTTGTGTAATATCAGCACTATGTTGTGTAGAAACAACAATCGTATCAATACGTTTTACCTTGTTATCTTGATATTCTACACTTACCTGTGTTTTCCCATCAGGTTTAATTACAGGATTGTTTTTTCTAACTCTTGTTAATTGTAACGCTAACATATGTGCATAGTAAATCGGTGCTGGCATATATTCGCTTGTTTCATCACAAGCATACCCAAACATAATCCCTTGATCTCCTGCTCCTACTTCACCATCTTCTTGATTGACAACTGCAGAATTAATTTCCGCAGATTGTTTGTTCACTTTCACTAATACACTATATTCTTCTTCATACCCAATCTTTTTAATCGTATCTTTCGCAATCTGTGCATAATCAATATTTGCTTGTGTATTCGCTTCTCCATACACTAAAACAAAGTCATCTTTAATCGTTGCTTCCACTGCCATCTTACTATTTGCATCTTGTGCTAATGCAGCATCTAAAATCGAATCAGCAATCTTATCACAAATCTTATCTGGGTGTCCTTCAGTAATACTTTCACTTGTAAAAATAAAATCTTTCATCTTCATTTCCTTTCTGGTTATTAAAAAACCTTCTCAAAGAGAAGGCATAACGTTTACTTATGTTTCTCTTATCGATGTTAGCAGAACCACCTTGCCACTAATCAGCAGGTTGGCGTGGGCTACGAGCTAACTCTCTAACCCAACTCTTGATAATTTTTACTTTTATATTTAAACACAAGAAAAGTAACAATTCAACATTTATTTCTTTTTTTCTTCATTTTCTTCATGATATATTTGATAGCACTCCTGATAAACCTTTTCTAATCCTGAACGAGCAATCCATTTATCAATCATTTCTTTCTCATCTTCATCATTTTCAATCCCCATCATACTAATTAATTCTTCATATTGTTTTATCATTCTCTTTTTATCCTCATTTCGCATATGTATTA
>SAAR01000638.1 GCA_009916335.1 Erysipelotrichia bacterium
CGCCAATTTCATTAGCCAAATTTTCTTGAGTTAGTTTTGGAATATGGTCATTTCTTAATTGTTTAATTCTGTTTTGGGGGCTTTTCATATAATCACCTCGATAAGATTATAACATAAAAAATCAATCAATATCATAAAATGATATTTTTTTTTAAAATACCCCTTGCAATTATCACAAAATGATATATAATAGAGTTGTAAAATATTTAAGTATCATAAAATGATACCTAGAAAGTGAGGGAAAAAATGCAAATAACTCAAGACCAAGCTAGAGCAATTAGACGTAAGCAAGCTGACATGCAACTTACAGCCAAGGCGACAGCTTTACAAATTGGAATCACACCGCACACCTACGCAAAAATTGCAACGGGCGGAAATGTTAAAAATACCATTTATGTTAAAGCAATGCAATGGCTAGCTAAAGATTATTAGAAAGGAATCACATGGAACTAGTTTACATTGACGGGAAAAAAGAACCCTATACACTATCAAGTATCATAAGCGAATGCGCACAGGTACAGCATAGACATGTTAAGAACTTACTTAACAAGCATAAGACGGACTTTGAACAGTTTGGCAAGGTGCATTTTAAAAAATCACCTTCGGACAGTGGGCAACAGGTTCGCAATTATATTCTTAATGAACAACAAGCCACGTTATTAATCACTTACTTAAAGAACACACCAACAGTAAGAGAATTTAAACAGCAATTAGTCAAAGCATTCTTTGAAATGAGGGAAGAACTATCTCAAATCAAATTACAGCGCACTCTTGAAGCACCTAAACGAAAAACACTCAATCAAGCTATCAAAACATGGGAACAAGCTCCTAAACACGCTTATCCGACTGTTTACAATCTCTTACTAAAAGCTGTCACTGGTAAGAATAGCAAGCAATTAAAGGCAACCAGAGGCGCACAGTCTGGTATTGACTGTTTAAACTCAATTGAGTTAGCACAGTACACAGCACTAGAAGACATGGCAATAGCATTAATTAACTTAGATTGTGATTATCAAGATATCAAAACACTGGCATTAAGAAAAGCGCTACAAAGCGTGTGACGACAATAAAAAAAGACAACAAAAAAAGCCTTAATAAGTTTGGCGACTGAATAGGCTTTAATAATATGAAAATAATAAAATACAAAACTACCCGCAAGCAAGTAAGGGAGTTAAATAATTTTTTATTAACTTAATTATACCAAATTTGACCATAGGAGACAACTAAAAATGAAGCAAGAAAATAAAGAGATTTTACTAACTGTTAAAGACCTGAACAAGCTAGGCGCTGAACTAACTGAAATCATGCAACAGCTAGACATGGTTAACATCGCTATACAAGGGCTAGAATTTGTTGAACGTAAAGACGACTTAACATTTCAATGGATAGCTAGACAATTTTTTACTACTAATTACACATTGAACGAAAACATTTCTAAAAAGCTAGATGAAATTGCTTGTTATCTTTTAAATGCTGACAATGAAAAAGAATTAAAGGGGCTTAGAAATGATTAAAGAAAAAAATGAAGTGTTTGATATTAGAAATTATTTAGTACAAAACAATTATCAAAAAGGTTTGAGCGCTATATTAGATGATTATTTCACTAATAAAGCAATATCAAATAAAGAAATAAATGACATCATATCACTACCTAAAGATGAGTATCAGCATTTTATCAATAACTATCAGTTAAGAGGTGCTAAAAAATGATTAATGAACTAAATTTAACACCTATCCAATACCTTATCACTCTTTTTGCACTGCTTCTTCTCATGGTCATTCTAAGCCATTTCAAGAGTTATACCGCTATTGAGTTACCAGAGATTGAACC
>SAAR01000639.1 GCA_009916335.1 Erysipelotrichia bacterium
TTCGTTTGATTTTATTATCAATAAAGTGATTGAAGAGTTTTACAAGTCTGATAAGATGAAAAAGTTGTTGGATATTTAATTTATGCAGCACCCTACTCTTTTTTCAGTACAAAAGGATCATTTGCTTCTTACTCGCTCTGTCAAAGGTAGAATGCGTTATTACCTGTTGAAAATTGAAGAGACTTTGTTTGGGGAGTATCTTTTAGAGAAAGTCTATGGGAGTATGAGTCATAAGAAGCCAACCAGAGTTTTAAAAGAGTATTATGATTCTTGGATTGAGGCTAAGAAAATGTTTGATGGGGTTGTAAGAGGTAAAAAAAAGAAAGGGTATAATTGAAGCTTTGGAATATTGAATCATTTTTTAGCATATATTTTTAGGAGATTAAATGGGTGAAAAATTAGTTGTTAATCCATCGTTTGATATTTGTTGCCCAAAGTGCAAAGATAATAATACGATTCAAGTTCAAGAAGAAATAAAATGCAAAAAGTGTCAAACCTCTTTTGCTGGCAAAAAGTTTTTCGGCAAAATCTCTTGCTCAACAATTTCCAAATTGCTGCTTGGCGCATCTTTGGGGGTTGGAGGGACCATTTATACAGAAAATGCAAGTCTAGAACAAAAAATTCCTATACCCGTTAAAAATACTTATAATTTAGTTCAATCATGCATCAGCGAACATCGTATTGACAATACTTACTACACACAAAAAATTAGGGATAATTGCTTTTGCGCTGTTGAAAAAATATCAGAGATAAGTGATATTAGAACATTAAAAGAAATTCCTAAAGATCAAATGAAAAATTATTATAATCAATGCACTAATCAGTAAGAATATATTCATCATCTAGCATTGAATGAAAATAGAGTTTTTCTTTCTCTAAAAAAAGACAGTATTTTTCCATTTTTTCAATAGTTAATGGGTTTGTGCTTTTAAAAGTATCTTTGCGTTGCCTTAAATGCTTCAAGTGTTCATAAAACGATTCAAATTGTTTTTCATTGTCCCGTTCATATTCGTTGTCTGGTGCTCTATCAAAATAATCTCGTGCAAATTTGCGAAGTGACCCACCATAATTTTTTTCAATTCCTTGTTCAAGCCTTTCCCATAATTGTAAATACTGCTCTTTATTGGTCATTTGTGTCCCCATGGTGTCCCCATCCCTAATGCAATAATTCTTTCAATGATTCAATTATGCAAATGATTGTATCAAATTTTTTCACAAGGAGACACAATGTTGTATTGCGGTAATTATCCTGATTGGGTAATCGAGAGAGGGTTGAAAGATGAGGAGTGGGCTCATGATAGATGGGATGATTAACTCTTTTCTCGTCATCAAAGAAGACAATCCTTTGATAAGGGAGCTTGAACATAAAAATGTTTATTCAGATTCCTTCTAAAGATGTTTTTTACAGTGACAACGGCGGTCTTGAAATTCGCTGTATTGATGAACCATTTTTTTTAAATCTTAGTTCATTGATACAAATCGAGTTGCAAGCATGCATCATTCACAAGGTGTTTGCCAATCATAGCGTTAGATTAGAACATTTAATCAAATTCTATGTGTTAGCAGATGAAGGCATTTGGAACTTTATGACTGTGTACTTTACAAAAAACAGTCATGATGAGTTTCAAAAAATTCAAAATTTATTACAATAAAGGAAAAACCATGTCAAAGAATAATTCAAAAGCAACTCAGGCAAATAACAACAATCATGCGAACCAGCTCAATAGCAATCCAGGTACAAGTGGTACCAATAAAGCCTATGATGCTGTTCAAGGAAACCGTGGTGCTCAATTAAACCCTAACAATCCAAAAAGTCCTTATTACAAAGGAA
>SAAR01000640.1 GCA_009916335.1 Erysipelotrichia bacterium
GAAATGCTTAATATAAAGAGTTGAGTTTTGACTAATGGCCAAAGAGATAGTGCCATCTTCCCAAACATAAGCACTTCCAAAAGCATTGTAAGCTCTTGCGATTGCCATTTTAAAAAGAGCTTCCGTCTCAATTTCTGAAATACCATAACGAGCTGATATTTCAGAGATATAACGCTTGTATTTTCTGACATTCAATGATGCATCCTTTTTTGATATCCACGTTTAAGTTTTTTCATTAACACTTGCTCTAGTCGTTTTCCAGCTTCATCCATGCTTTGAAAAAAATGTACTTTCTTACCTGTATGAGATTTAAAGGCAATATTTCCATAGACACATTCAAATTCAATTTCACCAAATAGCGTTTGCATAAGAGACATATTGTAATAGCGAATATGTGTTGCATTTATTTTTTTAACCAAATATACTCTCATTTTAACACCTCCCTTTTGCACGTCTCTTTTGGAGATAATTAAAAAACTAATGTTGGGTGTGAGTAATATTTAAAACTAATATTTTTCTTATTACATGGGTCAATAATCACAATCTCTTTTTCAATTTCGAAGAGTGCAATCGCTACTTTTTTGAACAGAGTATAAAGTGTTTCGCCCTTTTGTTTTTCTGCAATAACACATGAAAAATCAAAAACATCCTTCGTTGCAAATTGAGTATAGAGACTTTTTTCAATACGTAAAATAGCTCTATACGCATTATCAACATTAGTAAATGTAAATAAAATCGTATGATGCGTTTCGTCAATTTCTATATGCCTATCTGTTAAGCGAATCAGTTTCTTAATATCCAAAGAAGGAATAGACTCTTCTGTCTTCAAAAGAGCCATAGTAATTGCAACTCCATGTCGATGATGCATATAATCACACTCAACAAAAATGCGCTTAAATTGACGATAGGCTTTTTCAATATCAAACGCTACATTTGGCTTATGAAAAACAATACCACTTTCGCTTTCAGCAAGCAACCTATTTAAAAAATTGGGCATATCAATGTTCCTTCAATTCCAGAGGAATCATCTCTTTGTAAGATTTAAAACCCTTTGAATGGCTTAATGAGTAAACAACTTTTTTACCAATAATGGCTCTAAAAAATTTAGGCTCATGTCCACTTTTCCAATGCTCATAAAGCAAGGCATTCACTAGCTGTAAACGATTATGCAAGTTGTTTTCCTTTAAAGAGTAACCGCCTGCTTTAAAAACACTCTCCATCTGTTCGATTGAAGTTGTTAAAAGCATCCCTTGTTGTTGCATCGTCTTTACAGCACACTCAACGGCATTGTTTTTCATCTTTGTTCCTGGCATGATCATAGGCATTGTTTTTTCCTTTGAACTATTTAAAGACATCTATTGCTAATGATTTTTCATTAAGCCCTGATGTACTACTTTTTGATTCTGGAGCTTTTAAAATAGTGTTATCTTTGTGGCATTCGTAACAAGCCTTGATAGCTTGATGCTCTTTAACTTCGGTGTCTGAGTAAAGTTTTTCTTTTTGGTGGCAATCAAAACAATCTTGACCACATGCACCACCATGTTGAGCTGGTTGATTGTGGCATGTAGTACACTCTTTTAAAATTTTATGATCCGTGTCATCAATAAATGGCTGCAATTTTGGATGGCAATCTAAACAACTCCCCCCACATGCAAAGACCAAAGAAAAAAACATTGTTAAAAATAAAACGACTCTCATATCCTTCTCCTATTGAAATAATGTATTAATCTGATGTTTGAAAATATTCTGTCCGCCAAAGCTGGGATACCTATTTTTGTACATCCGTGATAACCTTGTGCTTCACCAATAAAAACAACATGAGG
>SAAR01000123.1 GCA_009916335.1 Erysipelotrichia bacterium
GAGTACAACAATGTTGGCACGGGTCTTGCATGGTGACGTGTACTAGTTCGATAGTACAAATGTTACAAAGATGTTACACGAAAATAATACTTTACAAGATCGAGAAACTGTGAACGAACACGGGAACGGGGGCGGGGGCTTGCACTCGCTTTCGGTATTGTCTATTGACGTTAGATAGTTAATGTGTTATATTTATATTTAGATTAATAGCAGGGTTAAATATATGGTCGGTGCATACTGTAGAAAATATCGGATTGATAATAATATCACTCTGAATAATGTTTCAGACGATGAAAATATTAAGACGTTATCAGCGTTTGAAATGGGAAGAAGTAGTAACATGAAGCATTTAATTAATTACATTAAGTTAAGTATTAAATTAAATGATGTTGATAACTTCTTATGTGGTTTAGTTCATGAAATAGAAGGTAAATAAAATGGTTGATATTGTTTCAGGTGATGAATTTAAAGCAGGTGTTAAGCAGGCTCAAGCAGAGTTCAGAAAAGAGGTTAGCAGGTTGGCAAGCCTTGCTAATAAGCGCATACAGCGACTTGAGGACGCTAAATTGACCGATTCGCCAGCCTATCAAAAGTGGGTTGAGAATGGGGGCGTTAAATTTGGTGTTAAGGGTAAAACCTACAATCAATTACAATCTGAAATGGCAAGGTTAAACAGGTTTATTAATGCTCAAACTTCAACCATAAGGGGCATTAATTCCAACTTAAAAGAAATGGCAGCAAATACAGGCATTAAGTATGGTACACTAAAAGAGTTACGTTCTAAGGCAGCAAACTTTTTTGAGCTATCCAGTAAAGTAGAACAATATTTACGAACTGTAAATGATATGGCGTCTGCTATTGGCTATAATAAAATATGGGAAGTAATTAATGAATATGTAGAAAGGGAAAAAATAGATTTATCAGAAGCTGAAAACAACATTGATGAATTATCTAAAATGGTTTCTGAATTGATTGTCCAGCAACAAAACCATAATGCCACTGTAATTGATGATGGTTGGGTAGTATTGGAATGAAAAACTATACAAGCGTTGATGATGTTTATTTATCTCAGTTTGAGATTAAGGAAATTAAAACTAATAAAAAGGTTACTTACTTAAACATTGAATCGGCGTTTGATATAGAAACTACCAGCTATATTAGCAACGGTGAAAAATCCGCATTTATGTATATCTGGATGTTTGGGATGGGTTTAGGTAAAGAAATCTTTTATGGTCGCACTTGGGAGGAGTTTTTAGATCTATGTGAAAAATTGCAAAAATATTTCGGTTTAAATGAGAATCGCCGATTAGTCATATATATTCATAACTTGGGGTATGAATTTCAATTTATGTGTCATTACTTTAATTGGGAAAATGTTTTCGCAATTAATGAGCGTAAACCTATTAAGGCTTTATGTTCATATGGTATTGAGTTTCGGGATAGTTACATTCTATCCGGCTACTCACTAGCAAACACTGCTAAAAACCTGACCACTCATAAAGTTAGGAAAATGGAGGGGGATTTAGACTATTCATTAATCAGACACCAATCAACACAATTAACCGAAAAAGAGCTTGGTTATTGTTCAAATGATATTGAAATAATACTTGCTTATATTAATGAGCAAATAGCTCAATATGAAGATATAACAAAAATCCCTTTAACTAATACCGGACGTGTTAGGAAATATGTTAAGGACGCCTGTTATTATACAAACTCAAATCATCGCAAATCTAACAGGGGGAAATATCAGCGTTATAGACAAATAATGACTGATTTAACGCTTGATAAAGCCACTTATATTCAACTTAAACGGGCTTTTATGGGTGGGTTTACCCATAGTAACCCTAACCATACAGGGAAAACATTAGAGAATGTTTCTAGCATAGATTTAACTTCCAGCTATCCTACTGTTATGTTGGCTGATAAATTCCCTATGTCTAGGGCTAAAGTATTAAACATAACTAAAGTAGAAGAGTTGAAAAAAGCAATGTCTTTATATTGTCTTGTTTTTGATTTGAAATTAGAGGGTCTAAGAAACACATTAAAATATGAAAGCTATATCAGTGAAAGTAAATGCTTTAAAATGGTTAAACCAGTAATAAATAATGGGCGCGTTTATGATGCTGAAATGATTCAAACAACAATTACAGACGTTGATTTTAACATCATAGAAAAAGTTTATGAATGGGATAAAATTTCAATTGCTAATGTTAGGGGATTCGTTAAAGCATATTTACCTAAATCAATCATTGAAAGCATATTAAATTTATACCAGGATAAAACAACATTAAAAGGCGTTGAAGGTAAAGAGGTTGAATATCTACTATCAAAAGGGATGTTAAACTCTGTTTATGGTATGTGCGTAACTGATGTTGTAAAAGACGAACACGTTTTTAATGATACTTGGGGGATTGAGCGCGTAGACGTTGATGAAAAAATAGATGAATATAATAAATCTAAAAATCGCTTCCTGTTTTATCCGTGGGGAATATGGGTAACAGCATATGCAAGGCGTAATTTATGGACAGCAATTTTAAATATTGGTGATGATTATATTTATTCAGATACTGATAGTATTAAAATGCTGAATTTTGATTCACATAAAGAATATGTGGAAAAATATAATAAACATATTGGCAAAAAATTAGCCTATATGATGGAACATTATAAATTAAATGTTGAATTATTAGCCCCTAAAACTATTCAGGGTAAAGCTAAACCTTTGGGAATTTGGGAATTTGAGGGTAATTATTCCCACTTTAAAACGTTAGGGGCTAAACGTTACTTGGTTAAAGAAAACGGGGAGTTTCATTTAACCGTAGCCGGTCTATCAAAGAAAAACGGGATTACCCATATGGTTAATATTTGCGGGGGAGACACGGAACAAGTTTTCAACATATTTAATGATGATTTATATATACCTGCTAATAAAACTGGTAAAATGACTCATACTTATATTGACACAGAAAAAGAAATGTTTGTGGTAGATTATGACGGTGTTCAGGAAAGAGTTTTAACACTATCAGGCATACATTTAGAGCCTTGTGATTTTACTCTTTCAATATCTGAACAATACAATCAATTTTTACGCGCTATCTCAAGCGGGTACATATTTACAGGAATGAAAAACGTATGAAATACTACTCAACTGCTGCGATTGATAAAAAGAATGCTATCTATAACGTTATTTTTGGTGAGCGTTCTAATGGTAAAACTTATGCCCTGCTATTAAAAGGGCTTAAAAATTACGTTAAAACTAAAAAACAAATGGCGTATGTGCGCCGATGGAAAGAGGATATTACAGGGCGTAGGGCTTCCCGATTATTCGAGGGAATTAACGCTAATGGAGAGGTGGAGAAAGCAACAAAAGGGGAGTTTAAGGGGATCTGTTATTGGGCGGGTAAATGGTATTTGTGTAATTATGATGAAAAAGGAAAACCAGTATATTCTGATGCTGATATTATTTGTTTCGCTTTCGCGTTGTCGGACGGTGAACACGATAAATCAACATCATTCCCTGATATTGATTTAATTATCTTTGATGAATTTCTGACTAATCGTTTATATCTTAACGATGAATTTATTTTATTCATGAATACAGTGTCAACAATTGTTCGCCGCCGTGAAGATGTTAAAATTTACATGTTGGGGAATACAGTAAATAAATATTGCCCTTATTTTTCCGAAATGGGTTTAGAACATATTCCCAAAATGAAACAAGGAACAATAGACGTTTACGCATACGGAAATAGCCAGCTATCCGTAGCCGTTGAATATTGTAAATCGGTAGATGATAAGGCTAAAGAAGCAAGCCACAAATATTTTGCGTTTAATAACCCTAAATTAGAAATGATTACGGGTGGCGCGTGGGAATTAAATATATACCCACATTTACCCTATAAATATAAACCTAAAAATATTCTGTTAACTTATTTCATTGAGTTTAACGATAACGTCTATCAATGCGAAATTATAAACGTTGAGGACGTTTATTTTACATTCATCCATATTAAGACTACTCCAATTAAAAATAAGGACGATTTAGTTTATTCACTTGAATATAACCCCGCACCTAACTATAATCGAAGTGTCTTTAAACCAATGAATAACATCCAGAAAAAAATTCTTTACTTTTTCCAGCATAGCAAAGTTTTTTATCAGGATAATAACGTTGGTGACGCTATCGCAAATTATCTTAAAATTGCCAAAGGGGTATAAAATGGATGCAAACGCAATTAAGGCATTAATCGACACTATGGGTTTCCCGATTTTTATTTGCCTTGTTTTGCTTTGGTTTATTAAAACCACACTTTCTAAACACTCTGATTTAATGGCTGAAATTCAGAAGTCATTAGCGGCTAATACAGAATCAATCAAATTACTGATTGATAAATTACAGGATAAATAATCATGCCATACGATTATAAGGCCAAAACAAAAAACATACGCCAGCTAAATGATTATATGCTGGCTAAAACCGTTTCTATGTTCGAATATGAAGGATTGCCAGAAACAATCCCTTATGAGGAACTGGAAAAAATCATTCAGCGTAACGGGTATGCGTTTATCACTAAAGTTAATGGTGAACTGTATGCTTTCGCCGGTTCTATGGGTGGTGAACTGGATGTTTACGGGAACCCGCAGGATATTACCATAAACAATGTTTTCCTGAATTTTAATAAAACTCTTAACATCGCTAAAGACGGCGTATTAATTCGCAACGATGATATGCGAATCGGTTTAATGCCGTTGTACGAAAAGGCCAACACCTTTTTAGTGGAAAATGATATTAATATGATGGTGTGGGGGTATAATTCCCGCGCTCAGAAATTAATTTCAGCCCCCGATGATAAGACAAAGGAAAGCGCCGAGCAATATTTAAAGAAATTGCTTGATGGTGATTTGTCGGTTATTGGTGAAAACGCGCTATTTGATGGGGTTAAAATTCAAAACTCCGCTAATACGGGGGGAGTTACCGCACAACAAATGGTTGAGTTTCAGCAATACATTAAAGCAACAATGTATAATGAGGTTGGAATTTCAGCTAACTTTAATATGAAACGTGAGCGCCTTGTTTCCTCAGAAGTTGAGCAAACAGAAGATTCTTTATTCCCGTTTGTTTATAATATGATGAAATGTCGTATTAAGGGAGTTGAGGCGCTAAATAGTAAATATTCACTGAATGTTAAAGTTGATTTTGGCAGTATCTGGCATGTTAAAAATAAAGAGCTTGTAGACGATATTATTAATAAGGGGGATTTACCCGATGAAATCCAGCAAGACGGGGCTAATAACAGCGATAATCAATCTGATAGCGGCGATAATCAACCGGAAGGGCGGGAACGGGAACGTGGGCAAGCCCCAGCCCCCGAAACCGTAGCCGAACAGATAGCGGAATTACAGGCAGTCATTGATGATGAAAATTCAAGCGATGATGAAAAGCAAGCCGCTAAAGATTTAATTGCTGAACTGGAAGGGGAATAAAATGTTTATTTGTGATGAGCAAAAAACTTTAAGAAGTTATTTAGCTGACACAAATATTTTTAACTCCATTAAGGCCATTAAAAGTTTCCCCTTCTTGGAAGGGGATTCGTCTGATGATCTTAATATGATGTTAAAAATTAATTATGGTCAGAAAATAATGTTTAGCGGCGTGGCTGATTTATCCGTTGCTGATGCTGCTAAATATATCGTTAAAAACTATTCCGATTCATGGAATAAACTTTTAGTAGCTCTTGATAGTGATTTTAATATTGCTGCTAATGCTGTTAAAGTTACCAGCGGTAAAGGCAATTCAAGTGGTACTAAAACGGATGATCGAAATTCTAAACATAACGTTGCAGCATTTAACAGTGATGAATTATTACCGGATTCTGGCGACACTGAAAATAATGTTGAAACATCATCAAACGAAACAACAAACACGGGTAAGGAGGAAAATTTAAGTTTAAAAAGCCTGTTCGATAACTTGCCTTTAATTGAGAGAACTAATATAATCAATATTGTTCTTAAAGATGTTTCAAACTATTTAACCATATCGGTTTACTAAGGAGTAAACAGAATGAAAGTAACCCAATTATACGCGCTCGTTAACTCAGTCACTAAAGAAGTGTTGGGCGAAACTGCCGTTGTTAATGAAGATCTTTCCAATATTGTTGATGTTGGTAAAGCGGTAATGGATCAGCAAAACGGCGTAGATAATTACGTTCGTAAATTGGTTGACCATATCGGGAAAGTGATCTTTGTTAATCGCGCATATGCAGGCGGTGCGCCGTCCGTTCTCATGGATTCGTGGGAATTTGGTAGTGTACTGGAAAAAGTTTCTGCTGACCTGCCAGAAGCGTCAGAAAATGATAGCTGGAATTTGCAGGACGGGCAGGACTATCCGCAGGATGTTTTTTATCAGCCTAAAGTGGAAGCGAAATTTTATAACTCAAAAGTTACTTTTGAAGTTAAAATGTCGTTTGCAGAAAAACAGGTTAAATCCGCGTTTTCCAGCGCTGAACAGCTTAACGGCTTTATTTCCATGCTGGTCACTGCCGTAGAAAACAGTCTTACTGTTAAGCTGGATGCGCTTATTATGCGCGCTATTAATAACATGACGGGCGAAATCATTAGCGGCGCTGATGCTAATCAGGCGATTAACCTTCTGGCTGGTTTCAATGCCGGACGTACTACCCCGCTGACTGCTGCCGCTGCAATTACTAACCCTGATTTTATCCGTTATGCGTCCTATCAAATCGGCCTGTTTACTCAGCGTATGGGTAAAATTTCTACCCTGTTTAACGCAGGCGGTAAAGCGCGTTTTACGCCGAAAGATAAAATGCACGTTGTTCTGTTGTCAGATTTTAGTGCTGCCGCTGGCGTGTATCTTGATTCTGATACTCAGAACAAAGATCTGGTAGCGCTGCCTGACCATGAAAGCGTCCCATATTGGCAGGGTAGCGGCACTGGTTACACCTTTGCCGATGTTTCCACCATCGATATTAAAACGGCGTCAGGCGCTACCGTGAAACAGTCGGGCATTATCGGCGTTATCTTTGACCGTGACGCGGTAGGCGTGGCAAATCTGGATCGCCGCGTTACCACAGCATATAATGCGCGGGCAGAGTTTTACACTAATTTCTACAAACTGGATGCGGGTTTCTTCAATGACACCTCAGAAAACTTTGTAGTTTTCTATGTTGCTGACGAATAAACAGCAATAAATAAAAAGGCTGGCTAAATGCTGGCCTTTTTTCTATGGAGGTTTTATGATTCTTAACTTGTTTAAAACAAATGATAGTGACAATGTTATTAATAAAACTATTACTAATAAACTTGCTATCAATATTAATCTTAAACGTGATATTGATGTTATTTCTCCGCGCCTTGTTATTCGTGATTCTGCGTCAATTAATATTAATGCGTTTAATTACTGCCAGATTGAGGAATTAAATAGATTCTATTTTATTCGCTCAATTAATAATATGGGCGGTAATTTGTGGGAAGTTATTTGTGAATGTGATGTTTTAGAAACGTATAAAGCAGATATTATTTCCAGTAGGGCGCGTTATTATAGAAACATAAGGAACGGCGATTATTATCAGGGAACGATTGACACATCTTCATTAAAAACCATAAGTAAACATATTAGTAATAAAGGTTTTGAAGAAGGTACAGCATTAATTTTAACAACTATTGGGGGTTAATATGTCAGTTTATACATTCACTGATACAGATATTAAATATAATTTCCCTGTTGGCGTCACTGGTACACTTAATGGTAATATTATTAACGTTGGTGATATGGCTACAACTGGCGATATAATTAAAATCGAGTGTGGGGCAAATAAAAAGATACGTGTAATAAATGGTTCACCATTTTGCCAATTTCAAAATCAGGGAACTGGCGCAATTGAGCAGAAATTTATTGTTTCATCTGATTTAAAAACCGCAACATTAACAATGCCAGATGTTAATATAGTTTATGGTGAATTAGCCGTTGCATATGATAATATTGTTGTAGAAGTTGGCTACACAATAAAGCAAACTGATTTAGATAATATATATAATGGTGGCGGTAAATTATTTATAAAAGGTGTTGCCGCCGTTGTCGGTAGCGTCATTAACTATGGTGATGTTGTAAGGTTTGACGCTCTTTCAGGTAAAGAGTTTTATATGTATGCTCTGGATATGTGGACAAATATTCCTAGCGCATATTTTGCGGGTCGTACCAGCTCTGGCGGGGTTCATCAAACTAAAAATTTCACATTATCAGAAAATAAATTATCGGTTAATGGGGTTCTTAATAAACCATCGTCAGGAACTTTTAATAGCATTGTTGTTAAAACAAATGCCGTTGTTCTTCCCGCCGATTATGTTATTACTCAGGCCGATATAACCCAATTAAATGATAGTGGGGTTGTATTAAAAGTTAATGATGTTGTTGCTATTGTGGGTACGGAAATAAGAGTTGGGGATAATCTAATCGCTACCGCTGGCAATGGTTTAGAATTTTATGAAATTGTTGTAAGTCAATTCGTTAAATATAGTAGCATTTATTTTAGTGGGCGTTCAGGAAGTGGGCAGGTAATTAACTTAGGATTCACATTATCTAGTGATAATAAAACAGCTTCACTAGTGTTTAATAAGCCTGATACTAGCTGGACGGCTAGCAGTGTTATTAGTTTAACAAAACAGGTTACTAGCGTAATAGGCTCAAATAATGTTTATTCAATAAATGATGAACAACTTAAAGAGGTTAATAATAAGCGATTTGTTTTACAGGGTAATCCACCAACATTATTGGATTATGGGCAATATATTTTAAGTGTATTGCAACTACCTTTTAAATTGCCTGATGAATACTTATTAGCCCCTGAAAAAATTAGACTAGCCAACGTATCAATAGATGTTAATGGTGTTGTTGTTAATACCGATAATATAACAATTGATTTAGGTGAAATTTTTACACCTAACGATAATAATAATTTTATTGATTATTATAACACAACAGCATTATTACATTTACCTAGAATTAACCCTATAAACATAGCGTTAGAATATGTAATAGGTAAAACAATTAATATCAAATATTCTGTAGATTGTTATACAGGTTTAGCAACAGTAAATATTAAATCGAATGATAGTGATTTAAATATTTCTATGGAAAAAGTAGATATAGGTATTAATTTACCTATGGCTAACACAATTACAGGGCAAACTGTAGATAATAGTAATATATCGGTTGGGGGTGATAATGGTGTTGTAACACCATTCATTGAAATTATTAGAAATGAAGTGTTATTAAAAGATGGATTCTTTACTATCCCTGTTATTGATGAAAGTGATTTATCATCTGCGTCAGGTTATATACGGGTTGAAGATGTTAATTTAATCGGCGATACTATGCTTACAGAAAAAGAAAGTATCATTAGTAAACTCAAATCAGGAGTAATTTTAAAATGATTATTGAACAAGCTAAAAAATATTTAGGCATTAATTACGATGGTAAAATTAAAATTATGGATTATTATAATGCTAATTGTTACCCGCTGGTAAAGAAAAGCCGCAAATATAAAATTAAGCCCAATGAT
>SAAR01000641.1 GCA_009916335.1 Erysipelotrichia bacterium
GCTTAGATTTCCATTAGCTCTTTTTCTTTAGCGGCTAACAAGTCATCAACCTGTTTCACAAAACCATCAGTCAGCTTCTGAATTTCTTCCTGAGCACGACGGTCATCATCTTCTGTGATTTCTTTTGTATTTTCCCTACTTCATCATCAAAAGTGATGTCAATCTTTTCAAAAGCATATTTATAACTAGGCATAAATGCATAACCATTCCTTCCTATGTTATTTGCAAAATTTTTAACAGCTTGACTATTATTAAATTGTTCTATTGTTTCTTTAGTTAATGGATTATTAAATAATGCTGCATCATAAATACATTTTCTAAAACATTTAATACATTTTCCACAAGGATTTTGGAATGTACCATACTGACAAGTTGTTACTATCGTAGTTAAACCATAATAGTCATTAATCAATAATGAACCTAGCTTCCCGATTCCATTTATAGTTGAGTCTATAGGTATTCCTGCAGCTTCAAATAAGTAAGAACGTCTATATGATAGATTTTTATTCCAAATTGTTTCATCACCTGTAAAAGCCACCCATATATCTCCAGTTACTATATGTGATAAATTTAACTTTTCAACCAATAATATTGAAGGAATTGTAAACGAATACGTGTCTGGATACATACAATAATTGCCATTGTTGGATTTAGACAAAAATTCAAAATCTGAATAAACTATAATTTTTTTATATATTTCAGGCATATTATCCATTGTATGTACATTTGCTTCAGTTTTATACCATTGCTCAAATGGACCAATATTTGGATGATATTTTCTTGCCAGCATAATTAAAGGAACTCGTTCCCTTGAATCCAATAAACTTGCTGCAGCAACTGAATCTGCCCCACCAGAAAAACTTACTGCAGGCTTTTCTGTAATGTTTTTTTGTCGATGTTTTATCATACTTGAAGTATTAATTTTTTTAATATTAGGATATGCTTTATATATAGCTTGAGCCATTTTTTCACTCACAGGTTCTGGCATTAATAATTCTCTACCAATGTAAGGACTAATAATCTTTAAAGCTGCTAAAGCACATAAATCTGGATGTGGCAAATCAAAGATCAGAGGAAAATAAAAGTTAGCCACTTTTTCCTGTAATGTTGTGTTGCGCTCAGAGGCTACGAGGGTATCTGTATTATCCAAAGTAAAATTGAATATCACATGTGTTTCATTTTGTACATAATTCTTTTCAAGTTCTATTTCTACCTTCATAATTTATACAACCTTTAATTTTTATATTTTTTATATGCATCCCATTCAAATGCTCTATCCCAATTTATTCTTTTTTTTATAATTTTAGCTGGATTGCCACCTACTGCAATATTTTCTAAAGTAAACTTTTTAGTGACAACACTACAGGCACCAACAATGGAATTAGATAATATTTCACTACCTTTTAACAATGTTGTTGTGTGACCAATCCATACATGGTCATGAATAATTATTGGTTTTGCTGGATTTAAGTATTCATATGTATCTATATCATATACGACATGACCATCAGTGGCTCTGAATACAACATCATTAGATATCATACAATCTTCTCCAATGAGAATTGTTGGAGAATCTTCATTTGCCATAGCAAAAGTAGCTTTACCAATAGAGATACCCCCCCCTATGTTTAGCATTCCATTTCTTGAACCAGACATATCTACAAATAAGTTTCTTATTCCAACAGGTCTAGTTTTTTTAATTACAATATGACAATAATTTTGTAGTCTTAAAAGTGTGTTTCTAAATACTGCCCCCTCTTCAATCTCAACAGTATTGCCTGAGCCAAAAAAATCAATTTTTAATCCTTCTATAG
>SAAR01000642.1 GCA_009916335.1 Erysipelotrichia bacterium
GCATCTTTTGCGATATGTGCATATCGTAAAACCACAACCAACGATTGAGCATTTTCAAAGGTATCTTCATCGAGACCATTAAAATACATCTGTGAGTCATCGGTAGTGAAAAAGTAACCTTTCCCATGATGCATCTCTGCATTAGACTGTAAAAATGGTAAAAGGTCTATTGCCTCTGTATTTTTCTTTACATGTAAGCTTTCTATCTCGATGACACAACACTCATTTAACGGATCAAGGCGTAGGGTTTTTATATTTTGTCTTTCTGTGAGATCAAAAATAAATTCTTGGAATGCTTCATTTTGAGCTACTGGTAGCTTGATGGAATTTTCTTCTGATATACCATCTCCTCGATCTATGAAGAGTTGGCAAAACACTTTTGGAGACTTGACAGGAAGGTCTTTTAATATATTTGAGTATTCTAGATGTTGAATTAATTCACCTTTTTTAAATCCATAAAAATATAAGTCATGAGAAAATTCATTAGTTGAAAATTTATGATCTGAAAAGCTATGTTCAATATCCAAAACTTGGCGAATATCATTTTCTGTCAAATTTTTATAATAGTCCGACCACTCTATATCACTCTGCAATAATGGTGCATCTTCTGGTGTTGTTCGTCTTGTCCCATGTTCTGGCCTTCCAGTGGTAGCACATGTGAAAATGAACAATCCACCTGGCTTAAGCATTCGATAGATATTTTGAATAGTGCTAATATAATATTGATCATGTTCAAAACATTCAGTTGAAATAATAACATCAAATGTAGCATCAGGAAAGCCAAGTTCATGCCCCTTAGAAACGATGTCAACATTACGACCGTAAGCAATATCAACGCCCAAATATTTACAATTATCAAACCACTCTTGATTATTACCATTGATGTCCAAAGAACCAATATCAAGTACAAACTTATTTTTAAAAAATTCTGGGAATTGACCTTGTACGCTTCTGCAAAATTCTTGTTGTTGTATATGTGCCATTTAGCTAACCTTTATATTAATCTCATTTATCGAAAAAAGCCATCCCATTTGCGCTTTTTTATCAATACTATTTACCGTAAACGTGATTGCATCATGTATCCAATGATGCTGGATATGCTCTGTTTGCGTTCCTTCTGCGATTGCAGGTGAGATACTAAATACGCCATTTCTAAGAAATGGTAAGTCAAAATTATACTCAACTATATATTCTTGATTTTTTTTAAAACTTAATTTCAAGTCTGAATAAACATGTGTATTTGCACCAAAAATCGCATTGCCTAAGTTGTCATTGACAATAAACCCTGAAATTAAGTTATCAATATTATCTGTTGAAAACATTCTAATCTTCAAAGAAATATTTTCACCACCTTTAAAAATTGATCCAGTAGGATTTATATTACTTCCTATTGAAATTCCAGTAATTAAAACCTTTTTTTCTCCAAAAGACTCTAAACCACTTGTATTTGTCCAAATTAACTCTGAACCAAGTTTTGAATCATCATTTTTTACTTCAACACCAAGCTCACTTACTTCTGAAGTTTGATCATAAGCCATTGCCGACATATATCTTTTACAAACATTTTCAGGAAGTCCTTCATCAACCTTTTTACCATCACTAATCCATATAGTATGCGAACAATAATTGATAATTGTAGAAGTATCATGGGTAACAAACAAAATAGTTTTATTAGCTTCTTGAAATTCTCTAAATTTTCTATAACATTTTTGTTGAAACCTCATATCCCCAACGCTCAATGCCTCATCTACGATCAAAATATCAGGGTCAACATTGATAGCCACAGCAAAAGCAAGTCTCGCATACATGCCGCT
>SAAR01000643.1 GCA_009916335.1 Erysipelotrichia bacterium
GCCAAAGGCAGAACAGATTTTCATATGTACTGGATAGGTTCTGACTCAAACAAAGACCTTGTTGCAAATCAAGTTGTTGCTCAACACGATGTAGCAGATGTTGTAGAGTTTTTAGGACCGCAAGATTATCCAAGAGATTACTTTGAATGGGGTGATATATTTTTATTGACATCAAGAGAAGATCCATATCCATTAGTTTGTATGGAAGCTGCTGAATGTGATATGCCGGTTATTTGTTTTGATGAAAAAGCCGGAGGGATGTATTCCTTTGTGGAAAATGATGCAGGAATTGTGGTCCCTTATTTAGATATAGTAGAAATGACGAATGCGTTAGAAGAACTTTTAAACGATGAGCAAAAAAGAATCATGTTTGGTAAAAATGCTAAACAGAAAGTAAAAGAAAGACATTATGTAGATATTATTGCTCCACAAATTATTGATTTTTTACCACAAACAATAAATGTAAAAGCTACAACAGCACTAGAAACGTATAAACGTTTAATTGAAAATGCAAGTGCAATTTCATTTGATATATTTGATACCTTAGTTACAAGAAGATTGGCAGATCCAAATGTGGTGTTTGATGTAATTGAATATAAACATACAGAAAATGAGTCAGCCGCTTTGCCACTTTTTAATGAGAGAATGCAAACAGCAGGAAAAGTGCTTGGAAGTTATAATGGGCAAATTGATGATGTTTCGATCGATGAAATATATCAAAATATGTTTTTTTACAAAAACTCAGAGATTGAAAAACAAACAGAAATAGCAATGTGTATTACGCATCCAATGGGAAAACAGTTATATGATTATGCAAAAAAATTGAATAAGCATATTATTATTACCAGTGATATGTATTTGGATAAAGATACAGTACAAGCGATATTAAAGAAAAATGGCATAGATGGCTGGGACACATTTTATCTTTCATCTGAACAAGGCAAGAAGAAAGATACAGGAAAATTGTTTGCCTTACTTAAAGAAGAAGCAGCTCTTAAAAACATCCAGCCAAATAAAATTTTACATATTGGTGATAATTGGATAGGTGATGTAAAATGTGCTAGAGAAGCTGGTATCCATGCCATTCGTTTTTCGCCTTTATACGAAAAGCCTTATAAATTAATAGAGTTAGATAAAGATGAAGAAGCAAAACTATCTCAAATAGGAAAAATCTGGAATAGTTTTACGATGCAGTCGACAAGATTATGGCGAGAATCTCACCGTGAACAGTCTAGTGACTTTTACACTCGACTGGGATTTGAGCTCACCGGACCATTTGCTAGTATGATGGCAATGCATACTCATGCATTAGCGGATCAGGTAGGTGCTAAAAAAATCATTTTTATGGCTAGAGATGGTCGTATTATAAAAAAAGCATTCGATAAACTATATGCCGATGAGATTAAACAAAATAAATATATATCAGATTATTTACATCTATCGCGTGCTACAGTAATCCCTGCTACATTTGAGCATCCACTTAGTTCAAATGATATTTATTTCTTGATGGAAGGTTTGCATTTAATGCAAAAACCTATAAGCTATTTTTTGAAAAAAGCAGGATTAGATATAGAATCAGAAACTATTATAACAAATGTAAGAGCCTACTTTGACTCCTTGGATTTCATACCAAAGTGGGAAGACTTAAATACCCTCTCAAAAATGTTTACAGAACTATCGGAAGAAATTTATATAGCAAATAGACATTCTCAAGATGCGTTAAAAATTTATCTAGAACAAAACGATGTTCTTAGCTATGATAAAGTCATAGTCGTGGATGTGGGTTGGATGATAAATATTCAGTCTAGAAT
>SAAR01000644.1 GCA_009916335.1 Erysipelotrichia bacterium
GTTCACGCCTTGAGATTTCAGTCAAAGGTTTTCCTATATTTTCATCATACTTACTTTCCATTGGATATGAATATTTTTTCTCCCAATGCACTATGAAATCCTTTAGAGTAGGTGTACTAATCTCAAATGATAGATGGAAAGTATCAAAGTTTTTTACTAATTCATCTTCATTTGGTAAAGCTATTGCTTTGCACAAAAATATTCGATGTGGCTTTATTGTTTTATCAACACAAATTTCTTTCCAATGGTTATTTTGTGCATATATCCGATTTTGTAATTCGGCTTTTGGATGCGCAACATGCCCTTGTTCGCATGTCCTTTTTAAGGCATCATAAATACTTAAATCTTTACCGTTGTTGTGTTGTTGCCAAATCACATTAGCTAACTCTGGTATCGAAATGGGCGTATTGATATTTTTTAATGTATTAAGAACTATTTGTTTTAGAGTCATTGTTTTTTCCTCAAATATCCTCTTGCATTTTCGATCCAATAGTACTTCAAAAAATCCTTTTTCGTATAAAAATAAATAATAACTTCCACGTCATAGACTGATTTACACAATAGTTTTTTTATGATTAAATATACCTTCTCTTTTTTAAGCCCACCCGTTCCTGTCCCCAACAACGGTATAGTAATTTTTGGCTTTTTGATATTTTCTTTGATAGATACTTCATCTACCGTATAAAGAATATTTTTTAACGCTTTATCAATATGTTTATATGTTGGATAGGGGCTTTGTGTATTATTTGTATAATCCATTATAGCGACATGTAAAGAATATTTAAAATTTTTCGCTGTTCCACTATCTGAAACGACTACATCACCTTGATGAATTCGTCCAAATTTTTGTATATACTGTGCTTTTAGTTCATACAATCTTTGCTGAAAAAAGCTACCTCCACAATGTTGCCTAAATGCTTTCGATACTCCACTTCCTAAAATTAATTCAGTATTTGAAGCATTAACAATAAAATCAGAGGTTTCTTGAATTAAATTGCCATATTTAATTTTAAAATCAGACATATTTCCATGCTTATATAAAATTTAACTTTATTGTAACATAAGCCTACCATTCTTTTCTCTCAAAAGCCAAGTCCTCAGCCAACTTTCCAAAAGTATTCTTTATAATACGCTAAATCGTACGATTAAGGATACTATTATGATCGTATCAGCCAATGACATCAAAACCAAAGGGGTGAGCCTCCTTGATAAACTCTTTGAGAGCGTAAGCGAAGTCATCATCAATGTGCGGGGCAAAAACAAATACGTTGTGATTGACATTGAGCGTTACAAAAATTTGCGCACATTAGAGCTTGACCGTCTTTACGACGAGACGATGCAAGAGATCAAAGAGGGGCGATTTAAAACACAAAGCGTGGAAGAGCATCTAAGCGAGCTACGCAATGCCTTATAACATCACGCGAACGGACGAATACTTTAAAAAATCGGTCAAGTTTTTCAAAAAACACCCTGAAATGCAGAGCAAATACGAAAAAACGCTGATACTTTTAAGTGCCAATCCGCGCCATCCCTCTTTGCGTTTGCACAAACTTCAAGGCAATCTCAAAGCGTTTTACTCGGTTTCGCTAGATTTGCAGTACCACATTATTTTAGATTTTATCATCGTCGATGAAGTCATTATTTTACTCGACATCGGCGCACACGACGAGGTCTATTAGTGCAGATTCACACCCTTATTCACACCGCGCTCGTTGCCGAAGCTAAGCCTATCATCGGGCATTTTAAGCTTACATGTAAAGCAAAACAACCGTTTAACCTTTACGAAAACGAAAACGTCGCGCTTATCGTC
>SAAR01000645.1 GCA_009916335.1 Erysipelotrichia bacterium
GTAAAAAATTATAACATTTACATGATTTCAAAAGGCTTTTTAAAATTTAAATTAGCTTAAATTATTGGTTGTTTGCAGGAATCTGCAAGTGGCTCTACAGTAAGTCTTTTTTATAATTGGAGTTAATCAGCCTTTTATAGGCATCAATACGTGTCGTTTCATAATATATCGCAAAGATAAACGTAATCAACAAAATAGATAAAAAATTAGGAATAGCAACATCATTATTGAGAAATTCACTGGCATCAAAAGCCTCTTTATAGTAAAAGAGCAGGAGAAAAATGAGAAGAAAATAGCTTGCACTAAAGATAAGTCCACGCTTCCAACTAAAGAGCGAAAAGGTTGCTAAGATAAAAGGAAAAATATAAGCAGGACTGTAATCATCAAAATGATAAATAAACGCGATAGAAATGGTTTCAACAGACAGTACAGATAAAATAGCATACGAAGCAAGGTCATATTTACCTTTTTGATAGAAAACAAAAAAAGATAAAGCAACGATGAAAAGCATGCTGAGAGTGAGTGGTATGCTTTTATAGTCTTTATATTGTATATCAAGAATGATGTGTGCCAAGAAAACAAAAAAACAGACAGCATGAATGACTAAAATGATCTTTCGTCTTCTCTCTTCGGTTGCTTTTTTGATCTCTTCACTGAATGTTAGATGTGATGCTTTCATAAAATTTAATTTATCACGTTTCAACTTAAATCACACCTAGAATTATTTACACTATAATGTGTGACTAAAATGTGGTTTTCCCTTTATAGAATACTTCTAGAGATATAGTGTAGGTAAATATGGGATATGCGTGTTCAGAAGATTCAATTTTGTAACCGCGTCTCATGATAGGCATTGTAACTATAATAATAAAAATATTGAACGGAGGGTAATACTATGTTAAGTCACTCAACAAAGAGATGGGGTCGCCTGATGGCAGTTCCTTTATGTTTAGCAGGAGTTTCACTGAATGCTTTAACATTGCAAGAAGGTGTTGATGAAGTTTTATCAACAAATCCTATTGTACAAGAGAGGTTGCATAATTATGAAGCAACGCTTGAAGATCTTCGTATTACTGAATCCCAATATCTTCCATCGCTTGATTACACTGGAGATTTTGCGAAAGAAAAAACGGATAATACGACAACAGGATTTACCACTCGTACGCTTCATAGCTACGAACATTCATTACAGCTTACACAAAACCTCTTTAATGGTTTTGGTACACTTTATGAAGCAGATTACCAAAAAGCGCGTATTTTAGCCGCGGCAAACAATTATATAGAAAATGCAAATGACGTTGCTTATAGTTTTATCAGTCAATATATCGCGGTGATTAAAGCACGTGAATCTCTTATCATTGCAAAAGAGAGTGTTACATTTCATGAAGAGATTTTCCGTAAAGTAAAAAGACTCTTTGACTCAGGTTCAACCACACGTTCAGAGTTTGAGAAAATTGATACCTCATTATCGTTAGCACAATCCAATTACATTGTTGCTCAAAACAACCTTGAAGACGCATTGTTCAACTTTGAACGTGTATTGGGTCGTTATGTTAAAGCAGAAGAGTTAGAGCAAGCCTCATTTTCAGGCACATTGCCTTCTAGTGAAAATGAAATGAAAGAGTTTGCTCGCCAGTACAATCCTTCTGTATTAGTCAGCCACTACAACATTAAAGCAGCCGAAGCACAACGTATGGCTTCGTATAAAAATTATTAGACATCTTGCAAAACTCAAATAAAAGGCACTAAAAATGCTTGGCAAGAGGCATGAAAAAATATGAACAAATGCAGAAGCATAAACCCAAAGA
>SAAR01000646.1 GCA_009916335.1 Erysipelotrichia bacterium
TTTTTTAGATATCCTCCAACCTTCTAACTCTAAAACTAAAATAATAGGACGGAAGCTCAATAGAACATTCGGAACTGAGGGTATGTGTCGATAACTAGTACTGTAGGCCTGTTGTATTTGCTAATTAAGTCAGCTTCGTACCACAATCAGCTTCTCATTTTGTGACAGTGAGCTTTTGCAACCAATTCGCTCAATTGTAAATTTTTGGCGGCGTAATCAACAGTTCAGAACTTGTTTAGGATATAATAATTGATAACCATATCTTATAAGTGTTCATTGAAGATTGCAACCTCTACAACATATCCAGCGTTGGTCTGATCGTTGATAATGTCAGCTACGGTAATGTCAACTGCCAAGAAGACGTTATAAAGTTTGCTCTGAACCAAGGGTTTGTAAGCGTTTATGATGATAATGCCATAATAACCAATTAAACAATAAAATATGCAGCCACGCAGTTTTTAACGCTTATTCACATCTTTATCAAAAGATAAACCAACAAAATTGTGCTATAAATGTACAACTCGTTTGGCCAACCAGTTACGGACTCCAGAAACTTGTTTATACAGGGCGGGATCAACAACAACAATGGTTAGTTTGCTGTTTATAAAGAAATCTGGGATTAGTTGCAAGTTTTAGCCGCTCCTTTCAAATAAAACTCAGCTGATCAACTGAGTTACATGAATTTTAACGAGCCTGTTCTTGTGTACTCTGGATTTATAAGTGTAGGCACGTTCTAAAATGTGGTGTTAAATTTGTATTTCTAATTGAACCTGAAAAGATGTGGACTGTACATGTCAGATATCACATTTTAAAACTAAACATATCAAAAATAGTGTGGTTCATATGTATTTTAGGTTGACAAATAAAATTTTTAACTTTGTGCAATAAATTTATTGTAAGGGTTTAATATGTGGTTAAATATCAGCATAACAACTAATATTTTCATCTTCGATATTATTTTAGCACAATATTAAGTTTTTTAGATATTGGTTATTGATTAAATGAGTCGAATAATATCAGAATGGGATTTTGTTGTCAAATACTATCATTCAGAATTCAGTTATCTTTAGAGTTAACTTGGGATATTTTACACATTCTAATAAGATATATAAGATGTAGAGATTAGGTTCTAATCGATTTTAATAGGATATATTGCCTAAAATTTATGTACTTTAGATATAAAAAATAAATAATTTAATGTAACTGCCCCTAAAATGCTCCAAATCATAGTTATTGGGTGCACTTACGAGCATTATACAGTCATGTTAGATTAAGTTGTACAGAAATGCTAATGTTCCCTTCCAATGTACTTAAAAGCCCCGACTATTTCCAGCAATATGTTTGTTTCAGCGTACGGATTCCAGTCTCAAACCATTAAAATTAGGAATGAAGAACTCGAACCTTTTGTTACAGTTGTAAGAATTCATCTTGTTCCGATCAATAATCTAACATTGAGTTTTTCCTGCGTTGATGGGGTGTAAGTTGATTCCAATTTGGTGTTTCTTTTAAACGGCAAGAGGCACTTTCTAAACAACAACTCAGTCGATTTCAAGCCAGATTCCGACAAAATTACCATCACTGTTCTCCTCGATTCTTTTACGGTTTACAGCAATACAATATCTTTTAGCGTTTAAAGATTTGAAGTGGTTTTGCCTTCTCTGGTTTGGCTCTGCATGTAGAACTGCAATCAAGAGAAAGTTGAACTGGTATAAAGTTAAACCGTATTAGATTGTAAGGGCCAAGTCCTGCTTTTTGAAGAAATTCAAAATCAAACTGTCAAAATGGGAAACTAAACATTTCACATG
>SAAR01000124.1 GCA_009916335.1 Erysipelotrichia bacterium
CCTGTCCACTTTGTCGTTCTGCAACAATATTTTGTTATTTTTAATTGCCATCGTGAACCCACTTATTAAGATAACAGTAACAAGAACCCATCCAAAAATTGGAATTTTAACGCCACCCATGCTTACTCCTTTAAATTTTGATATTCCTATTATTAACATTTTGCAGAGTTAAGTTTTGAGAGTGAAGTAACTGTTTTAATATTTTACGTACTGAAAAACAGATATGGGGTATCAAATAGCGTATATTTCATAATATCTATGTTTTTTCGGGATTTATTATGAAATATACAATGCATTTTGTATGCAAGTAATCTTAATTAGATTCTTGGTTATATTATAAAAGTTATATTTGTTAAAAATTAACGGTATGTGAAAAAGTGTCAAGGGAGACTATATTTAGGAGGTTTTAGCAAGTTTTTTTTGAAAAAATTTAATAGTAAAAACAGCTATTTTAAAAATATCCAATCAAGTGTGACCAAATTTAATAGATTTTTTTCGTAAGTGTGACTAAATTTAATAAAAATATTTGCGTATGTAGGAGCAAGATAAAGTCTAGTATGTACTAGACTTTATCTTTTGATATCCAATTAGATACTCACATTAATTGTTCAATGGTTATATCATCAGCAATGTTAAGCGAGTTATAATACTGGTTTCTTTGACAGCCGTACGAGGTGAGAAAAACTAATTTGATATCAAATTTTGATGGAGCAAGATATTTTTTAAGTTGTTCAATCTTATTTAAAATATCTTCTTTATATTTTTTGGTTATTTCGAATTGTGTATTGTAAAACTTGCACTCAACAACATCATAAACGCTATTTTGATACTCAACAAGTAGATCAATTTGAGCACCTCTTTCACCTTCTTCTTTTGCTGTAGTGCTCCAATAATGATAGCTCTTGGCAAGCCCTTTAGTAGAGCGTGCTTGTAAGTAGGCATCTATATTGGATAAACAAAGCGTTTCAAATGCGAATCCAGCCCAAATGGCATACTTTTGGCTACTCATAACATTGGTAAAATAAGGTTTTTGCAATGCTAAAATCTCATTTTTTGAAAAGGGTTTTACCCAGGTATTGTAAAAAAGAATAAACGGGTCACATATCTTCAATCGTACATTTATCTTAGAGCCAAAGCGATTTAAGACTTGTAGAAATCCTGTCTCACACAGCTCATCAATAGCTTTTTTGAGCTTAATGCTATTACTTTCTTTGAGAGTATTGGTAATTTCTGTTTGCGTAAGTCCACTTTGTTTTTGTATCAATACATCAATTATTTGGGCATAATAGCTTGATTTATCGCGAAAGAGAGATAAAAAGATTTCTGTGTACTCTTTATTGAGATGCCCATCTACATTAAAAATCAAATCATCAACATTTTGAGCAATTGATTTTTTTGGGTCTAAAAATTCAAGATACTTAGCAACACCTCCAAAAATCATATAGGCTTCTACAACAGTTTTATCATCAATCATAAATCCTTTCTCTTCCAACAAAAACTGTTTTGTTTCTTTCAGGGTAAAAGGTTTTAAGTGAATCTTGCAATCTAGTCTCTGGTACAGTGGTCCTTTACTATCTTCAAAAATTTTATGTTTTATCCATGCAGAATTAGGTCCACAAAGGATACAAACAATATGGTTGTCATTCAATGCAAATTCATTCCAAAAGTAACCAAAGGCTCCTAAAAAACCTGATTTGTTCTCTTGATCAATCCAAGGCACTTCATCTAAGAATAAAACAATTCTTTTATGTTGTTTTTGAATAGAAATAATCGCTTGTTTGAGGAATGTAAAAGCATTTGCCCATGTTTTGATAATGCGATCTGGTTTGATGCCAAACCACTCTTCTACAGCAATTACAAAATACTCAATTTGGGAAGAAGCATCTAACATATAAGAACCAGTGAAACGAAAAAAAGCACATTCTTTTCTATGCTCAATGAACATTGTATTAACCAGATAAGTTTTGCCAATTCTTCTACGACCATAAATTGCGATAAGCCTACTACTCTCTTTTTCACACTCTTCTGTAAGTTTAGCAATTTCCACATCTCTTCCGATCATAGCAATTCCTTTAAGATTTTAACAATTATACCATTTTTATCAAATCTAATGTATTTTTTTATATAGAAATATAAAAGATTAGTAAATTCTAAATAGTCTTCAAAATAAAAAACATATCTTCATTTTATGAAAATGTTAATAATAGGATAAATCAAATAAGGAATTATCATGTTAGCAAGACCACAACACGTTAATGCTTCTAGCGCACTTAACTACCACAAAGAAGCCAAAGACAACTATTACCAAAACGAAGGGGATCTTGGTTCCTGGCAAGGTAAACTTGCTGAAGGACTTGGACTCACGGGAGCTGTTACAGCTGAAGATTTGGAACATATGCTTTGGGGAAGGGATCCAAAATCAGGCGAACAACTCGTTAATGACGTAAGGACAAATTCAAATGGTGACCGAATACGTTCCGCCTTAGATCTTACGTTTACGGCTCCAAAATCAGTTTCTATTGCAATGGAAGCAGCCATTGCTACGGGTCGTGAAGATATAGCTTCGATGCTCATTAATGCTCACCATCAAGCTGTGGAAAAAACACTAAATCTTGTAGAAGAACGCTATGCTCAAGCGCGTGAAACACACAAAGGTGAAACTAGATTTGTGCAAACGAGTAATTTGGCTATTGGTAAATTCACGCACACCACTGCACGTGGAGTTGAAGATAGCGATGGTAATGGTTTTATTGCACCAAATTTACATACTCACGCTGTTGTTATGAATATGACAAAAACGGACAAAGGCTTCAAATCTTTATCCAGTGAAAAGATCTTTGATAATTTTATGGCTTCAGGGATGCAATATCGAGCTGAACTGGCATCAGTTTTAAAAGAACTAGGTATTGCTATGAGAAGTACGGATGCGTCTAAGGGGTTTTTTGAACTTGATAATGTATCAGATGAATTGATAAAAGAAATGTCCCCAAGGGCTGCGCAAATCGCAGAAGAAGTCACAAAATTGAAAGAACAATTTCCAAACGCTTCGATGGGAGAGTTGAAGCAAATGGCCGCACATAAAACACGCTCATGGAAAGGGAAAATGGATCGTGATGAAGTGAGGGCAGACAATATACGAAGGATTGAAAAATTAGGTTATTCCAAAGAAGAAATTCTTGCATTTAAAACATTCGATCGCACTACAGGTCAAGAAAACGATAAAGAATTAGCCGACAAATACATTAAAAATGCAATTCAAGCGACAACCGATCAAAAAGCTGTTTTTGCGCGTGAAAATATTGTTTCTGCTGCACAAAAATTTGCTTTAAAAGATGCTCTATCTCCAGAACTATTAGAAAGAGCTTTTGATGAAAACATGCAACAAAATAAAGAAAAAACACAAATGTTTGCGCTTTCAAACGACAAGTACACGACTAAAGAGTTCATGCAAGCAGAGCGTTATCTTCTTGATTACACCCGCAAAAATAAAGATACATTCGAAAATCAGTTTACTCCAGATGAGGCTCTGTTATATATTAATAAATTTTCAAATTTACAAGAACATCCTTTGAAATCTGGGCAGATTGATGCTGGTGTTCACATTCTTTCCTCTAAAGGTCAAATAATTGGCATACAAGGCGATGCTGGTACAGGTAAAACAACCCTCTTAAAATCTGTTAATGCAATTGCTGAACCAGATTCATTGATTGGGTTAAGTTATACTGGTAAGGCAGCGGTTGAGATTGAAAATGCAACTGGACTTGAAAACAGAGTAAAAGAAAGTGCTGAAATGTTTGAGAACGCAGGCATTCCATCAAAGACACTTTCTAAATTTTTAGGTGAAGCTTCAAAAATGAGCAAAGAAAAAAAGGCTCAATTTGCAGGGAAAAAGCTTATTGTCGATGAAGCATCAATGCTTGGTACACGCGATGCACAAAAACTCGTTAACTTTACACGTGAAAGTGGCGCACAACTCATCCTCATGGGAGATACGAAGCAATTCGATGCTATTAGTGCGGGAAGTCCATTCAAGCTCTTGCAGAATAATGGTATGGACACAATTCATATGGACCAAGTAGTTCGACAAAAGGATTCTACACTTATTGAAACAGTTACAAGCTTGAATTCAAAACGAAAAGACCGCGCAGAAAATGCGCTAAATATTCTTGACAAAGCAGGCAAAGTACATGAAATGGGAACGTATATTGATGAAAATGGTGAAAAAGCTGTTGATAACGAACTTTTTTTACAAGAGTCTGTTGAAAAGATTGTTGACGAATATTTTAAACACCCAACAGAAACGGATATTGTTATTTCTCAAAAACAACTTTTTGATCAAATGGTTCTTTCAAACACCAATGCTACAAAAACTGTTTTGAACGATGCTTTGCGATCCAAGGCTAAAGAACTTGGTTTTGTGAGTGTTGAAGATGAAAAAATTAATGTAAAAGAGAGCACACGGCTGAATCCAACTGATAAATATTTTGCTGAAAATTACGCAGTTGGTCAATATGTTACTGTTAATTCTCCAATTAAAGAACATTTGAATGAAAAGAATACAAACGGGTATCTCATACTTTCCGTAAATGCAGATAACAATACTATCACTGTTGATACAAATTCCCAAAATGAGGACATCCCTAAATCAATTGTTGTAGACTTGACGGAACATGGTGGCAAGCTACAGGCATATAAAGAGCAAGAAAAAGATTTTGCAGTTGGGGATAAAATTGTTTTTGAAAAAAACGAAAATAAAAAATACAATGTTAAGAACGGTGAAATAGCCAAAATTGTATCAATCGATGGGGATAATATGACCGTTGATAAAGATGGTAAAGAATTGATGTTAGATACGAAAGAATATAATTATTTCTCGCATGGCTATGCAACATCGTTACACAAATCACAAGGTGGGACAGGAGAGCGTGTATGGGCTGTCATGCCATCATCTATCCAAGACTTTTCAAGTTTTTATGTTGCTGCAACTAGAGCAGTCAACGATTTTAATGTTATTACAGACAACAAAGAACTGTTGGCGTATAAAATCAATCATGAGAACTCAAAAGAAAACGTTATGGACTTTTTAAATGTCGATAAAATTAAAGAGTTGCTCGATGAAAATAAAATTGACAATGCACTTAAATTTTTAAATGAAAACAAAGAGGCTTTTGCGGAGGAAGATCTTGAAAAAATTGAAAAAATATTTGATGACTTCCAGCATGATGAAAACTGGAAAACTTTACAAGAAAAACTTCAAGATGATTCAGAGCTTATATATGAACAAAAAAAATATGAACACGATTCTTTTTTAGAAAAAATGGAAGAACCTGAACAAGAAACTAAAATTGATGAAGCTACGATTGATAGAATGATAAAAGAGGCCTCTATCGAGCTTCAAAAAACTAGAAAAAGTGAAAACTCTTATTAGGTAACGAATAGTCAAAACGCTCCCTGACAAAATAATTTTTATATAATTCTAGCCTAATCCTGGGGGAGAGCGACCTTATAATCCAGTTATGCGTCCTTCTCCTAAATATCGTGCTAATTATGCTAACAATGGGAGATATAGTTCTTTCTTCTATTGTGGTTTTGTTGGATTAAAAACTATAAGTTTTAAAACATTTTCATCACTCATGCTTTGAGTTTGCTGTGGAAAGTAATA
Source organism: Erysipelotrichia bacterium (assembly GCA_009916335.1). Next base: position 5,663 of record SAAR01000124.1, read on the forward strand.
ACGTATTTGCTCAACATAATCTGTAGGAGCATTTTTATCAGCCAAATCTACAGTATCAGCACCATTCCCAATTAAAATCATAGTACGTGTTAGGCTTAACAATAATCCTTCTCTGCGGTCTTGGATTTTAATAAATGTATTGTTGCCCCATGCAACAGGATTTCCAAATTTATCTTTTTTAAGCACCTTTATTACGTCTTCTCGTTCAATACCTTCTGGAATAATTATTCCAGTAAAAATTATTTTAGGTCGTCCTTCTATAGTAGCCATCGACCATCTTTTAAAATACGAAACATCATTGGTTTGTATTAACTTTTTTTTATTTAGAAGATATAAATAAGTATTTTCTTGTGCATCTTTATACAACGCATAATCATCATATTGATAAAACTTGGCATATGTTTCGTTTAAATCGAGCTGTTCTTGTTCAAAAGTACCAATCAAAGATTCACCATAATAAAGCTCTTCTCCTAAAATAGCATCTGTTGCTTTTGAAACACCGTAGCCAATAGTACCACCAGCAATTCCACCTGCCATACCAACAGCCATGACAGCGTAAAGAGGGGTATTAACAACATGTTTGGCTACTTTGGTTGCATCATCATCTGTTTGTTTAACGGAACAAGCTGAAAATACTAATATTACACACATTAAGTACAAGTTAAGAGCTTTTCTCATGTATCCACCACCGTTTAATATTTATATTATTTGAGATATATATGTCTTATTATATAATAATGCTTATAAATAGTTACTACAAAAGGAACAAAGATTAATATCGAAGATATTATAAAAAAAGATATTATTAACGCTGGATTATCTATTGTAGATTCAGACAGCGAAACTGTAATGGATGATTATTTTGGCGAAATGAAACTTGTCAACCATATCGTTGATTTAAACGATAGGACAATCGAAGAAATGGTACTTATCAATATGAAAATTATTGATAAGTACCATTTGTTTAGTAAAGAAAAAATTGTCTTCATGCTCTGGTTTAAAGCAAATTCTAAAACTGATAATACGGATTATCCACTTCTTTCCTCATCGTAATAAAATTGTGGACAAGTTTAACAATAATTAATGGCGTATTTATAATGAGAGGACTATATGCTAGTGCTCTACTGCATATTTTGTTGTAAATACACCTCTTGCATTTTCTTATAAACTACCATAGTTTTTGGATCTTGTAAATAAGAAATAAACTTATCCATTGTACTAGATCTAGCATGTTGATCTAGCATAATTGAAAGTTCTTCAAATTGTTCTTTTTTGGCAGCAATATCCTTGAAAATTTTAATTGCAACTGACTCATACATCCAATCCAGTGATTCACAATTTTTCTTATCAAATAATATTGTGTAATCACCATGTGCTATTAAAAATGAATGTAATAACATCAAATTACTACTATATTTTTTAGCGTCACTTTTGGGTGGGGCTAAAAAATTTAATAATCTATCTCCTGTCATTTCTAAAGAAGTGACATAATTTTTGTTTTGATCAACTACTTTGCGTCTCTCTTCAGAAAGATATCCCCAACTTCCAGCTCCAGGCTTAAAAGATATGTCTTTTTGAGAATTATGAACAATAAGGTGAAAACCATGTACACCAAGCTCAAAATTATTGAAATTTTCATTATTTAGCAACGACTTCCAATCAGGAAGAAGAGCTTTCCTAAAATACTGATTTCGTACCTTTAATTGAGTTTCAGTATTAGCTAAAAGCTCTGCTATATATTCAATTATCTCACTCTCCTTAGATAAACTTTGCTCAAATTTTTCAGTTGCAAAACAAATTCCAGTTTGATTGTTTTTTTGAAATTGCAAGCCTATGTATTCAGATTGAGCATATAAGGTTCCACCCAATAATGCGATCGCAGTCATTGCTATTAATTTTTTCATTTTACTTATTACTCCGTAGGTTGATTTTGGGAAAATAATTCTCTAATGAAAGGGTCTGATAATAACACGTTAGTAGCTTTTTGCTGATTTTGCGAAGCTAGTGCGTTAAGGAACTTAATAGTCACGGGGTTCGTGTCTCGCAACACAAATTTTATTGATGACATCCATAGGTCTAACCTGCAATTTTGTGAAAATGATAGAGCATTGTTTTTAATGAGTAGTGCAGTAACCAATCTTTTGCGATTAACCGAAGTGGTTCGTACCCCATCGCCAGCAAAATATTGTCGTAACATAAGTCCAATCTGTTGTGCCCCTACCTGTTTCTTAAAACTTTTTCCTCTTGCTTCGTGCTCATCAATATCAAGTACAACGCTCGATGCGATATCACCCCTTTGAATTAGAAGATTTACCATTTCATTGTTTGTTGCCGCAACCAGATAGCTAGGACCTGTCTCCACAGGAGATTTTTGAAACGCCTGAGTTGCATACTCCAATAGAAATTGTGCGCCATTATTAGATGACTGAAGCAAATAAGTGGCAGGACATATTTTTAATTCTTTTTCAATTTTTTGACCAAAATCGTCCTTATATTTGTCCATAATAAATAATGGTTCCCCAAATATGTCTTCTGGTTTGCCTGCCGCATTTTTAATGACCGTGTTTGGGATTTCACCTTCTTCTACAGCGTCAAAAACAACAATAAGATTTTTGCGAAAATAATGACTAAAATAACTTTCGTTATACCATTTTCTACTTGCTCGAACTGGATTTTCGTCTATTCTTTTTTGTAAAAATGCCCGAAAATCATTTTCTCTTTGAATTTTTTCCGTTTCGATTTTTTGAAGCCTTTCTTCTCGACTTTCTTGCTTAAAAAACAAATCCCGTAATTCAGTCCCCGTTACTCTTCCGCCATTTGGAGGAGGAACACATCCCTGTAAACATATACATGCAACAATCGAAACCAACCCTAATGTAGATACTTTTGTCATTTAGATTCCTTTAAATTTTGATTTGTTCTATTATTAACATTTTTGTAACTTACTGGTTAACAAAGATAGTTTGAAAATTTCTTGAAACCCATAAAAAGCTAAGGAGCGAATTTATGGAGTAAAAATTATAACAGTTTACTTTTTAGATAATATTAGTTCACACATCATTGACATTTAAAATTATAACTATTGGAATTAGCGTGGGTGCAAAATTTGTAAAAATTCTGATAGGCGATCGAATTATTTGCCGTCGACTGCATTGTTACGTTGTATTGAAATCCTAGAGGAACCAGACTAAGAAGTGTCAAAAGATCTGTCTCAGCCTCGTTTGCATAAACTTTGCCTGAGTTTGAAAAATAAAGCTCAAATACGACTTTATCATTTGCCGCAGAACGAAGATTAAAAAGCTCCTGTTTGAGCTTTTTCAGGAGACGAGTTTTTCCGATACCTCCTACCCCATAATAAAGAATAGCATTTGATGATTTGTTAGTTGCTTCCTTTCCCTTGGCTCTATCACACAAATATTGGGAATGGTCATCGAAATGTTTCCAAAACACTTTTCGGGGTTCTTCCCTGTCGGTGAAGAGGTCAGAAGCTTTTCTCTTGGATTCTTCAATCAAAAAATCAATACCGCTGCTTTTCATTTTGTATCCCCTAAGCAACTAATACATACTTCACGCTAGAAGTTTTAGAAAAAGAATACACCTAATTACATACAAATGGTAAAATTTCAATTTTTCTGTTGCTGTCTCAAAACTAACATTATAATGCCCTTAATACCTGATTGATCTCGAACTAAGTGATGTAAACACCTCAGTTGGGCCCAGGTCGCTTGAAGAAATCTGGTTCAATCCTTCATGTAAAACTCCGTCTCATATCCCGCCGCATCCAGGATCAAGCCCTCGGCCCACAATGGCACGATGCTCATGATCCT
>SAAR01000647.1 GCA_009916335.1 Erysipelotrichia bacterium
CAACGAAACAAACCGGGGTTATCTTTATAATACATTATTAATTTTAAAGAGGATGGTATCATAATGAATCCCCAAATCGAGTTAAAAGAAATTACAGATGAAAAAAAGAATATTAAGCCTACATTAGTTAAAAAGGCTTTGCTTGAAAATAATAACCTAAAAATCATCGATGGTACATTAGCACTAAAAAATGATGATGGTTATTGGGAAAAATATGCTAATGACAAGGATATCCAACGATACTTACGTAAGCATATCTTTCACTCCGATGTTAATCGTAACTTAAGAGCAGAAACGCTTAAAAGTATATTAGAGGATATTATTGTTGATCCAGAGTTTGAGGTTCCTAGTAAATACTCACCAAATAATATGCTCTTTAGAAATGGAGTGTTAGATTTAAAAAATCTTAATGATTTTTCAACTCAGGAGGCTCAAGACTTTTATACCTATCGTATAGAAGCTAATTATCAGCAGGATATCATTCCAAATGATAATGATAGTATTCTCTCAAAGTTAGATGGTAAAGTCTTTTCTAAGCTTCTAAACGATATGTTTCCAGATGACAGAAATAGCCAACTAAGACTACTAGAACTATTAGGGTATCTATTAAGTCCAACTGTAGGACATAAAAAAGCCGTGCTTTTTATAGGTAAGCCAAATACTGGTAAAAGTCTAATATTAAAAGTGTTATCGCTATTACTACCTACATCCGTAGTTTCTCATCTAGATCTATCCCTTATCGGTCGGCATAACGAAAACGCCTCACTCTTAGGTGCTCATATAAACATTACCGAAGACTATGACTCTAACGTATCTGTTGATATGAATACCTTGAAATTGATAATTGGCAATGAAGTGGTCACACTTTCACAAAAGTATCAGCCATCTATATCTGTCGCAATTCGAACAAAGCTAGTCTTAGTCGGTAATGCTTTGCCTAGAATAAGGGCTACAGAAATTGCACCTTTTGCAGAGCGTATGCTGTTTCTTCGATTTCATAAAGTTCCAACTGAACCGGATCCAAATCTTATTCATGAACTTAAAAATGAGATTGATTTCATTGCTACTGCTTGTATCTATGCATATGGTAATGCATTAATTAATGGCTTTACTACCTCTACGCAAAGTGAACAATGGTTTCAAAATCAACTTGGTGAATCTCAAAGTGAGAAAAACTTTATTGAAGATTTGCTGGAAGTTGATACAGAAGGTTCATTCGTTCCAATGGCTGACTTGAAGGAAGCATATTCCATTTATTGTAAAGAAAATGGGCTATATGAAAATACCATGGCAGATTTACGTCGTTGTATCTTTGATTCCTTTGACCAAGTCACAAAAATCAGAAAAAATATGTCCAGAAATGATCTAGGTAACGTATATTGTCTGTCTGGCTTAAAGTGGAAAATGGATGAGTTAAAAGATTTATCTGTCCAGATACATAACAAAGCTCATCAAATTCAAATCCATTATATAGAAAAGGAGAGTGAGTAAAATGGGTAGTAAAAAACCAAAATTAAATGTTGCGTTAGATGAAACTTTAGATAATCAGCTCGATAGCTATTGTAAGTTAGTGAATAGAAACCGCTCTACGGTTATTAGGTCATTAATAGCAAATTTACCTAGGGATGCCGAGACATCCCCAGCATCAACTTCTTCTCACCAAAGTAAAGAGTCTTCTAATTTGTTGAACGACGCACTTTTTCAAACACGAATACTTAGGTTCCTACTAATTGCAAAAACAAAACTTGCAAACACTACGCTAGAAAAGGAGGCATATGAGTTATGGCAAAACT
>SAAR01000648.1 GCA_009916335.1 Erysipelotrichia bacterium
GCTGCGCCATATGACAATAATTACCATCCAATAGAAGATTATAAAGAAACATATCGTGGTGGTGTTACGATGTGGAAATTTGATTCTAAAAAGGGACGTATTCAAGAGAAAGAATCTTTTACAATAGAGTTCCCTCCTTATATGCAAGATCTTAGTGATGCTGGTAAAAAAATAAGCCATGGTTGGGGTTTTACCAACTCTTTTAACTCAGAAATGTATACAGGTGGAATTGAAGTTGGAATGCCACCTAATGAAGCAGGTATGAGCCGAAATGATACAGATTATCTTCATGTATACAATTGGAAAAAGCTTGCAGAACTTGCAAAAGATCCAAAAAATGTTAAAGTGGTAAATGGTCATAAAATTGTTCCTATGGATATTGCTGTTAAAAATGATGCATTATTCTTAATCCCTGAGCCAAAATCCCCACATGGCGTTGATGTTGATCCATCTGGTGAATATATCGTTGTATGTGGAAAGTTAGATACGCACACTTCAGTTTATAGCTTTTCAAAAATTCAAGCATTGATTAAAAATAAAGATTATATGGGTAAAGATCCTTATGGTATACCAATACTTGATATGAAAAAAGCATTACATGGTCAAGCGGAATTAGGTTTAGGACCATTGCATAACCAGTTTTCGAATGTTGATGGTGAAATTTATACATCTCTCTATGTTGATAGTCAAATTGTCAAATGGAACTTTAAAACCCTTAAAGTATTGGATAGGGTCAATGTTCACTATAACGTTGGACACCTAGCTGGAATGGAGAGTAATACATGCGATCCACAAGGTGAATATATCCTTGCATTGAATAAATTGTCAATTGACAGATTTGCTAATGTTGGTCCATTACATCCACAAAATCATCAGTTAATTGATATCAGTGGCAATAAAATGGATATGTTGGTTGATATGCCTATTCCTCTTGGAGAACCTCACGATGTTGTTACCATCCGTACAAGCAAGCTTCATCCAGCAGTACGTTACGAAATGGGCACCAATTCGCGTACAGGGGATATTCATGAAGGCAAAACATTAGCAGGGCAGGAGAGAATTGAGCGTAAAGGTAACGATGTAAAAGTTTATGCAACACTTGTGCGTTCACATATTAATCCAGAACGAATTACTGTGAATAAAGGTGATAATGTAACGTTCTATTTGACAAATCTTGAACGAGCTGAAGACGAAACGCATGGTTTTACAGTAGATCATTACAATGTTCATGCGTCACTTGAGCCTGGAAAAACAGCTTCTGTTAAATTTAAAGCTGATATGGAAGGTGTATTCCCATACTATTGTACGGAATTTTGTTCAGCACTCCACTTAGAAATGATGGGGTATTTGATGGTTAAAGATCCGAATAAAAAGTATGAAAGCGTTCAAAAATTAAAAATGTCAACTATGAGCAAAGAGCAACTTAAAGAGGAATACGACAAAATAGTTTCTGTCAATAAAGCAACAGATGATGTTATTCAAAGTGTTGTGAAATTCCTCAAAGAAAATCATTATGAAAAGCATGATGTCGTTAAAAATCTTGTAACTGATGCTCTTGATCAGTATAGCAAAATTACTGAACAAAAGAAATTCTCAGATGCGGCTATCAAAGAAGGCGATTTTGAAAAAGCCGTCTTGTTTGAAAATATGATCTGGCAATATATGGTAAAAACAGCAGATGTTGGAATCCGTGCTAAAGACTTGCTCGTTAAATTTGTTGCAACGAAACAATCTCCAGAAGCAGCAAGAGGCGAAACTGCCTTTAATGAAGGTGGCTGTTCAGGTTGTCAT
>SAAR01000649.1 GCA_009916335.1 Erysipelotrichia bacterium
TATCAAAGAATGCGAAAAAAGCACAACAAAGAAAATCGAAGAAAACCAGGACCTTAGATGGCATTTTTGAAAGACTTAGTTCTTAAGGTCCAGTCTATGCGTTGCTGCTAGATGAGGTGTCCGAGAGGGCACCTTTTCTTATTCCAGCATTCCGGTAATCGGATAATATTACCAATCACTGACATCCCAGCGATGAACTTCTGTCGCACTGTAATTTTGATGATAATTCACTTAAGCGATCGACATCAGTCGTTATACATTGATACGTAAATTCTTTTTTACTATTAATGTTTAATACTGTTACACCTTGACTCTGTTGTCCATCCTCATAATTACTAAAAATAGAATATTTATAATCATTGTTAACAAATGAAACGTTAAAATAATCAGTTTGAAATCGAGAGTAATGATTAAATTTAAAGTCATTATTTATGCCTTCTTTTGATTTAAAGGAAAACATAATCCTTCCTTGTTTATCAAAAGAATACTCAAGATTATTGTCATTCATCTGCAAAACAACCGCTCCACTTTTCGTAACACATGAAAAATACAGTTCTTCCGCGAAAACCTGGTTGTATACGCTCGACAAAAAAAACAAAATAAAAAATTTATATGCTTTCATTGTAATTTTTCTCCATTCTTAAATTATATCCATTTTGTTTCGGGCCATTATACGTTTTAGCGAATGTTAACCAGTCTTTATCACGAATAGCCTGCAATAACATTCTGTTAGATTGAATAAAACGAACAAAAGCTTTCAATTGATTTTTTTCTGATTCACTCATAGCCAGAACGAATTCCTCTGGACTTGAATATCCTGCAGATGAATAATTTGACGCTAAAATCTGAAATTTACCCCAAGACGCAGACATTAATGCTGCTCTCTTATCTAATAAATAAGCTTTCATTAGCTTTGGATATTGCATTCTATGTTCTCCATATCCACCTGGTTCACAATTTGAGATATCACTATAAAGATCATAATCTCCATGTGTATATTTGTGAAAATGGTGTCTTTCGAATAAAATTGCAGGAACAAAGTCATCATCCACCTGAAACTTAAAATAACTACCTGATGAGCCAGACTCCGTTTTTGATACTGCTTTAATTGCTGCAACTTCACACCGTAAAGTTTCAGCCGCCGCCACATAATCTGACTCTTCAATTGTTTCTCGATTATAAAATGTCAAAAATTCAAGTGGAATTAAATCCCCATTGATTGGTGTTCTTGGGTAGGAAAAATCACACAATAATTTTGAAATTACAACCGGATGAAAATGCCACAGCTTCTGCGTTAACCCTTCAATCTGGCTAACAAATTCACATTGCAGAAACCGTTCAACTTCAAACTGGTTGGCGTTTTTATATTCTTCTGCATTATCGGTGTTCAGTTTATCAACATGTGTTTTCAGATTGTTTTGCGTTGCCTGGTGCCACTCACTCGGGTGACCGGCGATCATTTTATACAGATCGCTTCTCAGCTCTTTATCCTGCTGCAGGGCATTCCTGATTTCGGTGCCCGTCAGTACACCATCGCCCTGCCCATTTCGGCTATTAATACCGTCAACCCGTTTAAAAATATCCTGAAATAGCGGGGATGTAATTTTTTCCGGATTGATATAGCCATCCGAGTCATCATTGGTTTCTTCGATGGTCGTAAAACCGAGTGCTTGCCAGTCATGCTGAGTGACTCATAGACTGGACCTTAAGAACTAAGTCTTTCAAAAATGCCATCTAAGGTCCTGGTTTTCTTCGATTTTCTTTGTTGTGCTTTTTTCGCATTCTTTGAT
>SAAR01000650.1 GCA_009916335.1 Erysipelotrichia bacterium
AGGATATACGGAAACACTTTCTTAAATGTGGAAAGCATTTGTTCCTTCGCATATGTTAATCTATCTTTTTTGGTCAGCTCTGGTGATTCAATATCTACACTGCCAGCTGTCAAAATAAAACTTTCCACATGCTTATCCATGTGCAATTTTTCAATAATTGTACCACCAACAACTGCAATAATTAGCCCCACAATAACATAAATAACAGCAACTTTTGCACCAAAGATACTCATCAGTAATACGAGTGAGCCAAGATCTACCATTGGTGATGAAATCAGGAAAGAAAAAGTTACACCTAAAGGCAATCCTGCCGAGGTAAAGCCAATAAATAACGGAATAGACGAACAAGAGCAAAAGGGTGTTACTGTTCCCAAGAGTGCCGCAACAATATTTGCCCCAATACCATGGAACCCACCCAGAATTTTTTTGCTTCTCTCTGGTGGAAAATAGCTCTGTATATAACTAATAAAATATATTAAAAAACACAACAATACCGTTATTTTAATAACGTCATAAGCAAAAAACTGGATGCTTCCTACCCAACGATTGTTTATATCAAGCCCCAATGCGGATAAACCATTCCCAATTAATTCATTCAACCATTTCATGGCAAGTATTTGACCTTGAAAAAAGTCCCATATAGCCTTAATTATCTCCATAAAACATCAACCTCGCTTTTAAGTTTTAAATATCGTTATATTCCTTATACAAATAACTCATCTTGCTATTTTTATTATTTGCAACAATTCTCTTTTTTACAAGTGCCGTTTGTTGATGTAATTTCCTTTAAGAGATTAATAGCATCACTACTGCCTTGCTCAGAAATCTTATAATGCGTCCATTTGCCCTCCTGCCTGCTTTCAACAATGCCCGATTCAACAAGTATCTTCATATGATAAGAAAGAGAAGACTGTCCAATATCGATATTTTCAAGAAGCTCACATGCACAATTATCTCCATTGCGCAGCAACTCTAATATATGCAATCGCTTCTCATCGCAAAGTGACTTAAATACTTTTGCGCGTTTTTCATTCAACGTTTCCAAATTATCACCTCATATCTAAAATATTTGATATGTAAAGTATACAAGTCAAATCAAATTTTGTCAATATGACATTATTATTATTTTATAAAAAAACACTACAGGTGTTGACAGTTCCCCCGCCATAACCTGTAGTATCGTTTTTAATTCTATTAAGTTGTGGTTAATGGATTATTTTACAGATAATTCTTTATATCTTCAGCTGAGGGAACCCTCCCCATAACCTTCACTTGCTCATCTACAACTAATGCAGGAGTTTTCATCACTCCATATTCCATGATGTCTTCAATTTTTTCTACCTTTTCAACAGATGCTTCAATTCCCATTTCATTTACTGCCTGTTGGGCATTAGCTGCCAACTGTTTGCATTTTGCGCAGCCTGTTCCCAAAATCTTAATAACCATTTTTATTACCTCCGTTAAGCATAAATTATATATCCTGCCAGCATTCCTATTAACGCTGATAAAACGATTACCAAACCGAAATAAGTAAAAGCCTTCTTGATACCCATTAATTTGGAAATGACAATCATACTGGGCAAGCTCAGCGACGGCCCTGCCAGAAGAAGAGCTGTTGCCGGTCCTTTCAGCATCCCAAGAGCCATGAAGCTGTTTACGATCGGAACCTCAGTCAACGTGGCGAAATACATGAACGCGCCGAAAACGGAGGCTATCAGATTTGCTCCGTATGAATTGTTCCCCACAAACTTAACCATGTATTCAGGCGGAATGACCGCTTCAATTACTC
>SAAR01000125.1 GCA_009916335.1 Erysipelotrichia bacterium
ACATCTTTACAAAAGTGAAGTGATGCTTTTTCTTCATCAGTGAAAATAATTTCTATAAAAATTTGATTTTCATCTAATGCATCAATGTATCCATCACTAAAGACTAAAAAATGTGGTGATCGGGATTGGATATCTCCTTCTATTTCGGCTCCCAAATAGATATCTGGACAAATAAGTCCACATTGCAAGTAATCTCCAAGCTTACTTCTGTGGGCTTGAAGTAAGTATCTATCGAATTTTTTCTCTTCAATACTCTCTATCGCGTTACTTGTATCATTGTTTTCAAATAAATTTTCCATCATTTTAACCTCTATTATCTATAAGTTTATAGGTGCTTTTATCAAACCCAGCAATCATACTTGGTAGCTTACTGATTGCTAAAAAGTGTACCTGGCTTTTTGCTCTCGTAACCCCAACATAATATTCTTCCATAAGCTCCATAACACTATTTTCAAAATAAGGAATAATCACTATATCAAATTCAATTCCCTTGGCAGATTTGAGTGTTGTAACAATGATATTTTTTAACTCACTGGGCACAATTTTTTGAATGCTATGGTAGGTGCTTAATTCAAAAGTATTTGAAAGTACTCCTGCACACTCGTCAACCGATGCAATCTTTTCAAATAATATACCTATATTATCCATTGGATTTTCGCTGATAATTTCTTTTATCGTTGCATAAACACTATTATGTGATTTTTCAAGATATATATAAGGCTTATCTGCCCCAGAATTTTCTCTTTTTAGTCTTTCTAGTAAAGTAGTGTTATTTGCTCTTGAATTGTAAGGAACAAATTGTATAGCAAATCGATACAATTCATAAGCACTTCGAAATACTTGGTCTAGTTCGTGTCTTTTTAAATTAGGGAAAAGACTTAAAATTTCTTCCTCATTGGTCGCCTTTTCCTTATTGTTGATCCGCTGTGCGTTATCAGCACTTATTGATAGATTTGGGGTTAGCTCTTTGAGGATTTTATAGGTATTGAGAGATAAGTCTTGCCCCTCATCTACTAAAATTTCATCATATTTGATGCCCCGTGTTTTAAGATTTCGAATGGCATTTTTGAGATTTTCATCACTTGTAAACTTTGAAAAGCTTAACTCAGTGCCACTTTCTTGAGCATTCCACATCCAGTTGTGTATATTATCAACAGGCATCGATTTGTTATTTTCCAGCTTTTCTTCAATGGTTTTTTTCAACAGTTTCCCATAGGTAAAAATGATGGCTTTTTTTCGTTTAGCAGCAGCTATTTGAAGTCGCTTAATAGAAACAACCGTTTTCCCAGTACCGGGAACGCCACTTAAAAATATAGGCTCAATCGATTCAACTGCTCTTTGTTGAACTCTTGTTAAATTGGTTGGCAACCAAAATTGAAATTTAGGCATATTCTAACCTTTGCTGTGTAATCTAAAAAAGATTTCATTAAATTTGTATTTTCCAATACTAGAGGCTTCCAATGATAATAGTTGAAGATCTGTACCAAATATCAAATGACATTCATTAAAAAAATTTTCAACTACTTCACAATTTTCTTTGTCAATACTAAGATAAAATCCTTCATTTAATGGAAATGTGTTAATGTTGACATTTTCTAGATTTTGATAATTTGTAAAAATATTTAGATTGCTTCTGTGTTGCAATTTTAAATCACTATCTAGCACCTTATCAATAGATTTATTAATTAGGTAAATGCTAACATTTTTATTTACTAAGCTAGAAATATATATTTTTGCAAGTTTTAATTTTGTCGTATCCACATCAATAAGATAAATTGAATCTATCTGTAAATCTAACTGCTTTTCCCTAATATAATCCAATAATGCTAAAGTGTTTAATCCCTGATCACATCCCCAATCAATTATTGTTAATGCTTTAGTGTTATCTAAAGTCTTTATATGTTTTTCTAAAAAATTATACATAAATGCTTTATGCATTTTTCCGTAATCAATAAAATACATAATATTTGGATCAGTTTTGTCAGGACTCAAATTTTTACAGTATCTATAAATTTTGTCAAAACTTGTTAACTCAATAGAATTTATTTCATTTTCTATACTAATCAAAATTTGGTCAAAGTATAATCTTTGCTTTATTGTAATTATTTGAATAATGCTTTTTAGTAGCTTTTCATTGTCACTATCGCTTGGCCCTAACATATTATAAATTGCCATACCTGCCAGTGCAGTCCAACCTATGGGACCGAGTAGTAAACTCGTTATATACGTCGCACTTAAATAGGCTCCAAATCCAAGTGTACCGAAACTAAGTGTACTTAATGCGCTTGTTAAAAATGTATATGTAGCAAAGCCTCCTAAATTACCTAGTGCTAAAATACCAGCACTTCCAGAAAGAATTTTTAAAGATTGTTTATTATCTGAAAAAATCGTTGCTAATCTTTCATCAAAAGCTAATTTTTTACTCTCTTCAAGATTATTGTAGTAATTTTGTAAAAGATTGGTTAGAATTTTGTTCTCTAATTGACTAATTAAATCATTGTTTTTTTTAAAAGCTTCTTCTTCAGAGATGGTTAAAGAATCTTTTTTATCAAAAGATTTAACAGCAAAATAATATGATGGTACATCATCTATTTTCAACTTTTCGCACATATCAATTAATATATCGATGTAAGAAGTGCCTTCGCCTCTATATAGGTTAAAAATACCACTATTGCTCCCCAATCGAGATATTAAGTCAACCAAGTCTTCACTTGTATGATTTTTACCTCTTAGTTTCACTATTGTCATTAATGTTTTTTTTTCATCGGATGTTGTAGTGTCTAAACAACGTTTCAATAATTCATTTGAAATATAATTTGTCTTCATTTTATTTTTTACTAAATATTTCAAATATTTGTTCATCTGAAAAACGTTTTCCCGTTTCGAAAATACTGACTACCTGATTAAGCTCTACGGCAGCAGTAATAGGTCCTACAAGGTTTTTATTTAATCTTTGATCATAAGACAATAAAAATTCCATCGATTGTTTTGCGGCATTTTCTTGAAATTCAACACTTTGCCCAGTTGATAATTGCGCGGATTTAAAAAAGTTAGATGCGTGATCATAGTACTCTTTGCTCCAATAGCCTTGTAGAAACAATCCTGCAGCCGCTGTTCTTCTTGCATATGCATAGGCCATAAATCTTAATATGTTATTTTGCTGATCATAAGAACCATGTTCTTTTGAATATTCGCCTAAATCATTCATAATATCAGCAAATACACCCCATTCATGGTTTTCTCTCTTCTCTACAACATCAATCAATCGCATATTCTCATCAATGGAAGCATATTTCCCCAGTTTCCAATCTTTCATGATAAGATCAACAGTTTTTATTCTAAGCTCTGCCATTAATCTTTGATCTGGATAAAGCATCATACATAGATTCATAAGCTCTTGTTGAGGACCATCTGGCCCATCAACTTCTTCAAAAGAATTCTTCATTGCCCCCAGATAATCATCTTCATCAAAACCGCTTGTTTTAGCAAATATTTTAGCCGATTCATTTCCTCCTGAAGCAGCTTCAAGTTCTTCAAGTATAAATTGCACAGCAACATCTTCAGATGGAATTTTTTGGTTTATGTATTCAGCAATTAATTCAGCCGTTCTATCAATACCGTGTTCTTGTATTGTTTTTTGCATTTCATTCATAATTATTTCTCCATTATCTGCTGTATGAGATCAAATATTTTTTGCCATGAGGCGCTGAAGTGTTGAGATTCGAGGCTCATAGGAAATACCGAAGTATAAGATTAAACATTTTTTTGCCATGAGCTGCTGGAGCTAGTTGAAGTTGAGCAACTTTTTCATCAACTTCATTTATTAGTTGATTAAAAATACTAGTATCTTTCTTGCAATAATTTAGAACCTCTTCCCTACCAAATCTAACAAAACATAACAGTAGCGCTTTATCAGTTAAATCGGTTACTACTTTTTGAGTTTCAGAAAACGATCCCAAACTAGAAGGAATTGTCATTTTATTATGTTTTGCTGCCATCACATTAGATAGTTCAATACATAACTCTAATTGTGATAACTTGGATATTTTTGAATAATAGTTTTTCACACCATTTTCGGATTGAACATCAGCCGTTGGCTCATAAGGTGATGTTATTATGATTTGCCCTACTGAAGAGTCATCACTATATGCATCTTCATCAGTACTGGTAGGACTTACCATTCTAGTAGAATTTTCAATATATGCAATTGCCTTATCAATTGCATCATCTGGGAGGTGCATCCTTTTGGCAATGATTTTCATGTATTTCATCTCATTATCATCAAGAAAGCCATCTGAATAAGTCATTCTTAGCAAACTTGCTATATATTCGAGTTTATCATTAGCATTTGAAGGATATATATCTTTCACATTACCTAAGTTTTGCATCAAGTCAACAAATTCCTTTTCACTAAACCCTAACTCATTCACAGCAATACTCAAAACCAATTTGATTTCATCTTCATCCATGTCACCATCGACAGCAGTTAACATAACCAAATCTTTTACAAGAGTTTTCTTCCACTCTATATTTGTTTTACTTTTCATAAAATCAAAAAATCCCACTTTATTCTCCCAAGTTAAATTTGTATTTGTCGTAAATTAAATTACAACCATTGTTTTTAAGCTCTATAAGCCAACTAATTTGTGCTTCGTCTAAATTTAAATACTTATTGTTTTTAATATTTATCATTTCTAATTTTTTTAGATTTACTATTTCTTGAGGCAGACCTTGCAAACTATTTATGTTTAAGTTCAATACTTTTAAGTTTACTAAATTACCAATTTCACTTGGAAGTATTTCTAAGGAATTATTGTTCAATTCCAACGCTTCAAGCTGGGTTAAATTGAAAAATACATTTGGCAAAGATTTAAGTCTATTCCATCTCAATGAAATATGTTTCACTTTTAAAAAATCACTCTTAGTTTTTGGGAAGTTGGTATCTTGTTGAATGATATTTTCTTCACCCCATTGCAATAATATATCTATCCAATCCCCATTTTGAACCGATAAAATTTTACTTGTAATAGCTAAAAGACTTTTTGTTCTTTTAAGTGCAGTTTTTGCATCAACATTTGTTGTAATTAAACCATTTTTCATGCTCATAATATGACTCCAAATAAAACTTTATGCCAGTCAAAAGCACGATACATTTAAAATGTCTCCTCATATCTCTTATAGTTATGAATCATAACAAACAACATATCCACATTTTGTCCACTTTTACACCAAATCCTCAAGCTTAAGATCTTTGGTTATCGGTACTTGGTTATAGTATTGATTTATTTTAGTACCATAGGTTGTGAGCATAACAACCTTTAGATCAAACTTTTTGTTTTTGATACCATTTGCTATTAACTTCTCTTTTTTGCTTTGTAGATTTTGTGCGTAAGCTTTATCGATAGAAAAGACATCGTTATAGTATTTGCACTCTACGATATCGTATGTATTGCCAATGTATTCTATGAGAATATCGATTTGTGCTCCCGTATCCTCTTCGTTTTGTGGCACATAGTCCCAATAGCCTATACTTTTAACCGCGGCACTTAATCCCCGTGCTTTGAGATAGAGTTCGATGTTAGCTATACAAACCATCTCAAAAGCAAATCCTTGCCAAATATGATAGTCATGACTGGCTGATTTTGTTTCAAAATAATCTATCAGTGTCGCGATATCGTTTTTACTAAGTGGCTGTACCCATTTGTTGAAGAAATTACAAAATGGGTCACTCACCACATATTTTGTATGTTTACTTGCATGGGCAAATCTACCAATGGGCTTGATAAATCCTGTATCGATAAGCTCATCGAGATTGGATTTTAGGGTAAACGACTTGATGTCTTCAAGGAGTTTTTCTAGCTCCATCATCGTAAATCCACTTTGCTTGGATATCATCATATCCATGATTTTTCGATGATTTGATGCTCTTTCATAAAAAAGGGATTTAAAGAGTGCCTCGTATTCGCCATACAAAGGTGCGTGTAAAGAGAAAAAAAGTTTATTGATATTTTGAGCTATGGAGAGTTTGGGGTCAAGATAGTCAAGATATTTGGCAACCCCACCTAGTATCATATAGAGATCTACCACACTTTTATCATCGATATCAAATCGTTTTTCTTTAAGTAAATATTCTTTGGTCTCTTTGAGATCAAAAGGAAAGAGTGGTATCTCTACATCAACCCTATGATAGAGTGGTCCGCTGGTATCTTTGAGGATTTTATTTTTAATCCATGAAGCATTTGAGCCACAGAGTATTACGATAAGGTTGTTATTTTTTTCTATATAGGTGTTGTAAAAATGCCCTAATGCACTTAAAAAGCCTACTTTATTGTGTCTATCGATCCAAGCAACTTCATCTATAAAAACGATCACTTTGCCTTGATGCTTTTTTGCTTCTACGGCATGTTCTATGGTACGCTTTAAAAAGATAAATGCTTCATGCCATTTAGAGATAGGCTTTGTTGGTTCTACCTTAAACCAGTCATAAATAGCCTCTACAAAATAGTCTTTTTGTACTGTAGAGTCTTGATCGGCACTTCCTGTGAACTTGAAAAAAAGACAATCTTTTCTATGCGTTTGGAACATATAATCCACCAAATAGGTTTTTCCTATTCTTCTTCTGCCATGGATGACAACAAGGCGGCTTTTATCCACTTCGCACAGTGAGCTTAAAAGTTCAAGTTCTTTTTTTCTTCCTATCAATTTTAACACCTTTTACGGTAGATATTTTGAGTATGATAGCATAAATTGCAAATAAACTATAATTTTTTATAGATATTTTGATATAAGTTTATTTATTGGTTATTTAAAACCTATATAGTCATATTTCGCCTAACCTAAAAATCTTCTCAAACTTTTTAAACTTTCCAACTTTAGTTTCTCTATTAGAAATAATCTTATCAATTTCAGCAAAATCAGAAATGATTTCAAAAAATTCTTCAATTTTTTCATCACTTTCATTTGATATGCACATAAAGTAAGCATTTTCAAAAATATCAAAATCAATATCCAAATACTCCAATGGCATCACATCATTTACAAAGAGATTGAGACTAAGATGATTTCTGAGCTTGTTGAGCTTTTCTATATCCTTAGCATTCCTAACATCGATAGCAATTATATCAATATCATTTTGCTTCAATCCCTCTACATGTAAGATTGCACGGCTCAAATATTCTGCATCGTTGTCTAAAAGCATCACTTTATCGATCTTGATATTCAACTGTTTTTCTCTAATATAATCCAATACCAACATCGATCCAATACCTTGCCCGCATCCCCAGTCTATGAGTAAGATAGTTTGTCCATCAACTCTTTCTAAAAATTGCTCCAGTGCATCATAGATAAGTGCTTTATGCATTTTCCCATCTTCAGCTAAATACGCTTGCATTTCATCTGCGTGATTCTCATCGACAAGATTATTGCAGTATCTTCTTATTTTTTCAAATGATGGGTTTTGCATAGATTGGATGTGGGCTGCATAGGCGCTTTCTTCCATTTTGATGCCGTTGCTATCATCTTCGTCTGTGTCTAAAGTATTATCGGAAGAATCGTCCTCTTCTGATAAGTCCTCTTCATTACTTTCCTCTAAAACACTTTTAGCCTCTTCTTTAAGCCTTTGGATCTCTTTTTGTAATTCACTTTTTAACGCTTCAAAGTACGCATCCCAATCATCAAGTTCTAAGATGGTTTGATAGGTATCATCTTCTTTGATGGTCTCTATTTCCGATTCTGTTTGTGCTATATTGTTCTTGTATTCTTTTATTTTTTCTTTTAGAAGTTCTTTGTCGGCGATGCTATCGCTTGTGAGTTCAAATCCAGAACCGCTTTCAAGCGAAGCAAGGATTTTTTGAACATTTTTAAGATCTTTCTTGCTATACGCATGGTTAAGTTCTTGCATAAGCTTATGGGCTTTTTCTTTTAGTTCATCAGGAACAATGTCAGGATGGCACAAGCGAGCAGCTTTTTTATAAAGTTTTTTGAGTTCTACTTTTTCATTTTCATTAAGGGTAAAGATATCTTTGTGTGCCTCTTGTATCTGCTCATAGTCATTTGTGTATTCTTCGTATTGGCTCTTTACCTCTTCGTACTCTTCGTCCAGCTCATCATTTTCCATAAATGATTTTATCTTTTGGAGTTCTTCTTCTTGTGAAATCAGATCTTTTTCAAGTCCATCCAATGCTTTTTGTAGCTCTTCATGTGCCTCTAAAAGTTCATTGTAGTTTTCATCATCTTCATCGAGTTCGTCAAGTTGCTCTTCTAGCTGAGAAAGTGTTTCTTTCAGTTCATTGATCGTATCTTTTGTATCTTCTAAAGTTTTAAAGTCCTCTTGATATTGGTCTTTACATGTACGCTTTTTGATGGTTTTATGATGCAGTATCTCTTTTTTAAGATTTAAAATTGACTTTATGAGTTCTCCCAATTGAAGATTGTATTGTTGGTTAAATTCTTCGATATCATTGAGACACTCTACTTTTTTTTCTATCAATTCTTGAAGCTTATTTTCTAATTTTTTTAATTCTTTTTTTAATTTTTCAAGTTCTTTATCTTGAACAACTTCTATATCTTTATTTACACTTGGCTTCTTTTGAAGTAGTTGAGCGATAAATGTTTTTTGAGTTTTCTCATCTATGTGTAAGTGTTTCATTATTTCTAACATCATAGTATAGTGCGCCTCGTAAAATACACCATCAACAGTGGTTATTTTTACAAGCTTTTGTAAAAAAATAGTGATATCTCTTAGTGCTGTTATTGGCAGGCTTTTGCACAGGTATTCAATATTGGATGTGATGTCTTTTTCTCGGTTAACTATTTTGTTACCATAAACTTCTCTAAAATTTGTATCCACATGCATATCATCAATGATCTGACCAATATAGATGGCTTCATTTGGAGAAATAAAGCCATCTGATTTTGCTATTTTTGCCAGTAGTGCAATTAAAATGCCGTTATTGGATGTAAGTATTGAATCATAATATGCCTCCGACTGTATATAATAACCTCCTTTGTTATCAAAGCCATTTTTATCAAAGCCATTTTTATCAAAGCCATTTTTATCAAAGCCATTTACATCATAACCATTTTTATTGAAGCCAAAATAGTTGTATCCATTTACATCATATTTTTTTTCTGTTTTTTTATTGATCTTGTCTTCGCTCCAACCATCATAGTCCCATCCGTAAATATCATATTTTGAGTAAGTCTTCTTATTGAACTTATGTACACTCCATCCCCTGATATCAAAGCCCCATGTATCATATTTTGTGCGAGTTTTTTTATGAATGCCATCTGTTCGCCATTCACCTCCTACGAAAGATAAATTTTGAATAAAATCTTTTATACTTTTAAACATTTTCAATTCCTGTTACTTTAAATAATCACTCAACAATATCTCTTTTTTCTT
>SAAR01000651.1 GCA_009916335.1 Erysipelotrichia bacterium
TCAATATGAAGTTCATCTATATTGACAAATTTGTCTGCCATTTTTATAAATTTTTTATCACCGCTTTCTATGATATGCCCATTTTTAACGACACTATCGACAACGACATGCTGCCTTAGCTCTTCCACTTCATTATCATTCAAATCAGGATATTTAACCTTGATAATTTTGGGGATCAAAACTCGATTGATCACTTCTGCATCAAGATTTCCTGGAATGGCTTTTATCATTACTTCATCTTGCAAGATAGCAGCTTTTAAATCATTCAAATCTGATTCGATGATGTCTTCCACTCTTTTGCTTGTCGGTTTTTTAAAACCTCTGATTTTGAGTTCACCTTTCTGATTAGGTTCATCATCGCCATCAAATCGTGGTTTAAATTTAAAATTTGGTGCTAAAACTTGTTCCATCAATAATGATGCTGTAATGGCTTTGAGCATATTATTGACGCTAAGTTTTACTTCAGAGTCCTGCGCATCAGGTTGGGCTATAAGATTTGTAAACTGTGCATGAGCTTTATTATTGCTATCTCTTGTTGCGCGTCCAATAATTTGAATGATTTCAGTCAGTGAACTTCGATAACCAACCGTCAAAGCATGTTCACAATAAGGCCAATCAAAACCCTCTTTTGCCATACCTAGAGCGATGATAAGATCCATATCGTCCACGCTTTTGATATTTCGCAAGTATGCAACAACTTTCTCCCTTACTTTTGGATCATCATTCACTAGATCAGCTATTTTCAGAAGTTTTCCATCACCTTTTCGTCTAACGATGATGATTCCCTCTTCCGTTATTTGCTCTACTGTCCCGATAGTGTCCAAAATAGTATCTACTTCTTTGTGTTTATCTTTTGTAGATTCACCAGAATTGACATTAGGAATATGCAAAATCGTTTTTTTATCGGTATCGAGTATCTCCCCAATAGCACTGGTATATTTACCTTGATAAAAGTGATATCCAATGCCCAACGATTTTAAATATTCATAACCGTTTAATTGCTCGTAGTAGTTATATGTCACTTTTGAAAATTGGCTTTCATCTTCGGGCATCAGAACCGGTACACTATCGCCTCTAAAATAAGAACCTGTCATAGCAACGATATGTGCTTTAGAATTTTGCATAACGGAGCGGATAAGCTCTCCTAGCTGATTTTCTCCATCTGCTGAGACATGATGGAACTCATCAATGGCGAGTAAACAATGATCAAATTTTGCCTCATTCAACTCTTTAAAGGCAAATCGGAGCGTTGCATGGGTACAGATAAGAATTTTTTCATCACTCTGCATAAATTTTTTAAAAGCGTCTACTTTACTTTTTTCTCCACCGGGGGTGCAAAGGTTATATAATGGATTTGGTTCCCATGAAGCAAAAAAGCCGTTTGATTGCAAATCTGTCTTTTCAAAAGAACCGCCGATGGATCGCTCCGGAACAGCTACGATGACTTTAGCGATGTTTTGATGGTAGAGTTTGTCTAGGGCGATAAACATCAAAGCTCTTGACTTCCCAGATGCCGGTGGCGCTTTAAGAAGAAGGTATTGCTCGTTTCTAGCTTCATAAGCTTTGGCTTGCATATCTCTCATGCCAAAATTATTTGTTTTTTTACTCTCACCGGTTTGACCATATGTTACATCTATGATATTTGTCATTCATCCCTCTTCAATGCAAGAAATTGGTTATAACTTTAACTATAAATCTTCTTAGTAAAATTTAGGTGCACAACTTTAACTATAAATCTTCTTAGTAAAATTTAGGACTTTAATTTTTACTATATATTGTCAAATA
>SAAR01000652.1 GCA_009916335.1 Erysipelotrichia bacterium
GTGCTAGCATGGTTTTAAAAATCCATCGATGAGATACATCTTCTGCTTTATCAAGTGCTTTTAAATATGCATACAAGGTTTCAATATCTTCAAAAAAAGGAATGAGAAATGTTTTCTCAGATAACTGAAGCTTGTAAAGCCAACAAAGATCATCTAACTTGTCATAAGTGAAAAATTCCCATAAATGGTTTATGACCCACTGTATTGATTTTAATTTTTTCAATGATACCAAGATAGCTTTAATCTCCAAAAATTTCTCTTCATAATCATTTTTTATGATGATGTCTAATGCCTTCAGTGACCATTCGGCTGTTTCAAAAAGGATACATACATGATACATAATATCTAAACGGCACATTTCATGAGTTTTAGAATACATTAAAAACCATAGCCAAAGTGGTTGAAACGTTGTGTTCGAAACAATTTCTCTTTCTAAAAAATCTTCAATTTTTGTGTATTTCAAATAAGATTTGTTTGTATAAAGTGATTCTGGGAAGATGATTATATTATCACATTCATCAAATATTGTCGTCTGGAGTTTTATATGTTGAAATACTATTTGAGAGAGTACAAAATTATCATTTTTTATATTGAAATAATAAAATGCATTCTTCAAAAGATATAAAAACCACTTTAAAAATATAGAGTGACTTACGGTAAGTTCTTTAGAAACGGTACAAATACCTTTTTTGAAGTCAAAGTGAGATTGTGGGAATTTGTTCATAATGGTTAAGAGCTTATCTTCAAGAGAATAATATTCCTCTGTTTGATCTGACAAATCGTTGATGAGATCCATCAAATGAACTGTTTTATGATATTTTATTTTTGCTCCTTCAATCTCAGAAAATGAACATAATAATGTTATATAATCAAATGATAATTCAACTATTTTGTTAATGTACGGTAGTGCGTGTGTGGATGGTGATTCCTGAAGAAGCTCGACACTATAACATTTTTGTAAAAAGAGATGATGGGTTTTTTCATGTATAAAAGGACTTGTTAACATCAACATTTTACCATCATCGCAATAAATAACTTCAGTACCGCATTCAGAGCAGACAAAATGACTTTTTTTAAAAATCATATTACCACAATGACATACCCTCGTACTTCCATTGTCAATACAAATATGATTTCCGTATTGAAATAATGCTGCTTCTTGTGCATACAGTGTATCATTGAAAAGTTTGTCATACATCTTTTGTCCTTATTGAATAATGCTAAAAAATTTTACTTTCAAAAAAGGACACAAATATGTCTTGCAAAGGGAACGTTTTCCCCCACTAATTTCCTTACAAAGCAATCTTCTTGATAGACACTATAGTAAACGTCGGATAAAACTCTTTATAGATCCTTCGAGCAATTTCTCTGCCAATGAAATGATTCATATCCTACAAGTAAAATCTCTGCATTAAACACTTTTTCTCTTGGATCGTCCTTAATACCAATTATTTTCAAAAATTTATCAATTAAGAATAAACCGTTACAATATCTCGCTCCATAAAATTCGCCCTTCACGGCTTTTCACAGAGACTCCAGTACCTTTCAAGCCATTCTGCCAATTAGCAGTTTGAGTTTATGATATATAAAATATTGAGCCTAAGAATCTCTTGATACAATTAAGTTAAGTGCTTTATTTGCTTCTCCAGAAGCTTTTTTATGGTTCGCTGATAGATAAAATTGATTTACTGTTTCTAAATTAGTGTGACCTAATGAAGCACTCAGAATAGTTCCAGCAACACCTGCCTTGGAATTATGCGTGAGTTTAAAAAATAC
>SAAR01000653.1 GCA_009916335.1 Erysipelotrichia bacterium
TATGATATAATATACACTATTAAAGTATATAAAGGAAAAAAATGATTCATGTTAAAGCATGGGGAGAGGATATTGGTCAACTAGTAGAGCATAAAGGGATTATCAAGTTTAAATATGAAGAATCAAACATACTTGATTTTTCACCTATTAAGATGCCAGTTGCCAATAAACAAATCTATCAATTTTCTCATCTTAGCTATCAATATGGACTTCCTGGTCTAATTAGTGATCATCTACCAGGAAGTTATGGTATGGATTACATGGATCGTTTTATGTTTGAGTATTTAAAAAGAAAACCTACTATCATGGAGAGATTGCAATTTTTAGGCACTCATACCTTAGGTGCTTTAGAGTTTCATCCTGCATATAAAACAGAAGATTATAAAGAGATGCTCAATATATCAGAACTTTATGAAAACTCTAAAAAGCTTTTGAATCAAGAGCATGAAGATACTAACTCTATGCCAACATTAAAAACACTTATTGCTGTTTCAAATTCTGCTGGAGGAGGGGCACGGGCAAAAGCAATAGTAGGATTTAACCCTAAAGATAAAAGTATCAGTTTGACTCGAAAACAAGGAGATTTCCCTAAAGGGTATTATCCTGTTATTATCAAATATGATGATGGAGATATTTCACACTATCCTAATTTAGCTCATAAGCATAAAGATGCATCTGTTCCTACAAGATTAGAGTATCTCTATCATCTTTTTGCCAAAGAGGCTGGTATTACCATGAGTCCGTGTGAACTCTTAGAATTTGATGGAAAAGCTCATTTTTTAACATATAGATTTGACAGATGTGAAAATGAACGATTTCATATCCATTCACTCTCTGGTATGATGCATTATAATCCAAGTGAGACATACAATGACTATATGGATATGTTTAGAATAGCCAATAAGCTTAACCTTCCACATGCTCACAAAGAGCAAATGGTAAAGGTGATTTTATTTAATGCAATTTTTGGAAACAGAGATGACCACTCAAAGAATTTTTCATTTCTTATGAATAGTGCAGGCATTTGGGCTTTTGCTCCTGCTTATGATCTAACATATACAAGTAATGGATATCATCAAATGCTACTTGGAAGCAAAGTGCTTAATCGTACAACATTTGATGATTTAAAAAATGCTTTTAAACCATACAATATAGATGAAATCTTTTTAAAAGAGAATATACAAAAAATGTGTGAACTAAAACAGAGCAGCCTTGTAAAAGAGTGTGTGAGTATTGGAATCCCAAGAGAGTTTGCCAATACAATATTAGAAGATACAAAAATTGTAGATGAGAATTTCTCTAAAGGAGTAAATAGTTGAGCGAGATAGATTTTTCTTTGGCGACAACTGAGGAGATTATCAAAGAGTTGGCAAAAAGAGCAAAGCAAAAAAGAAAGAAAAATAGTGCAAAATATGGCACTCAAAAAGCGTTTGCTGCACATATTGGGATGAGTTTTAGAAGTTACCAAGAGTTTGAAATCAGTGGGAAAATTACCCTTGAAAAGTTTATTGATGTTTTAAGGGGATTAGATGCCATTGAAGATAGTACTGAACTTTTAAAAATCAAAGATGAAGAGTTATTTGAAGAGCATAAAAATAGAAGAAAAACATCTTCAAAAATGGTATCAGAAAAGATAGTAGAAATACCGAATGTTTTTAAAAAAAAACGGACTTTTTCAATATAGTAACACTAAATTATATCACAGTTCAACAGTTGCATTATGATTTTCAAGAAAGTTCCATACAGCACTGTTTGAGGAACTGTCTAGCATATAG
>SAAR01000126.1 GCA_009916335.1 Erysipelotrichia bacterium
TGACTCAACTTTTTTCAAAAAAGTCCCGGTAAAGGATTTTAATTGAAATGAAAACAATTTAATCATATAAACAAGTTGCAAAATTTAATTATTCATTTCATTTAAATGCTCCAAACGTATGATAATATTTATGTTGCGAGGAATAAGCAATTTGAGGAAGAAATGGTGATCAAGATTGAAGATACTAATGGAAACAGTGTAGAATACCCTCCAATCTGTGATGAACAATCCAAAAATTTACAAAAATTGTAACTTTTGGCTTCCAAGGCAGTATAACGTACATTTGATGATGTAGTTGCCAATATTATCATTTATTAGTTATCAGGGTGCCGTTTTGACAAGAACGGCAAACTTTTGCAGAATCTGACTCCCCAAAACGTTTGCAAAAACGAGAATTTGAGCGAGAGTAGCGTGGTTAATGACTTTAATCTGCGCAAAATGATTCAGTAGATAACTTCTCGAACCAATTAAGCTGTGATGGCAATTTGGGTGGATGTTGACAAATACGGTTTGCCAATAATCCTTGAGAAACAAGAACACAAAAAATAATAATGTATATTAACAGTATTTAACACTTAAAATCAAGCAATCACGTTATAATTTTCTAATTAGTGGTTAGTTAATGTAACGCTCAAAAGTTAAATATAATTTAATGAATTTAGATTTAACATTCCACATCAAAACGAAGCTAAGTTAAAATATGCTACAAAAGAATCAGTGACGGATTAAAGATCTGAAAGATAGGGCTTGGCAGAAAAAAGACAATTTATAAAAGACTTGTAATGTTGTGGAATTATTGGGGGTCCAGTTATATAAGAAATAAAGGTTGTACAAAGTGCAACCAAAAAAGAAGAGAAAAATATGGAACCCATTGTGATAGAAATTCCGAATTTGGAAACTATCCAGAAAAATTAAAAAAAACAATAAAGGAATGGGGGCAGATAGAGATTTAACGGTAGTAAATCCTAAACAAATAAGACGTTTATGGTTAGGAAATAAAAGATGGAGGTTTTCAACCGACAACAATCTGCACACTATGAGTATATAAATATTCTACCCACACCTTCAAAGATTTCAAGGGAACAATTATTCTCTAACCTAAATCAGATGGAATTTAATATTAACGCACATAATATGTTCATTAGGAACTCACGGCTTTCCACAGTTTATTAGAGATATTATAATTGGTCCGTCAACTGGCCGGATTTAGTGTTCTAAAGAATGATTACTGATAATTGGTTTGAGGTATAAACGGTGCTAAGGGCATACTAATGTCCTAAATGCTATTACCCGTTTCTGACAGTTGAAGAAAGAAAATTCCATATGATTCGTCATCCTAATTGTAGTAAAGAGGATGCCTCGTCATTTGGAAGATTGGCTGACGGATCTATCGCAGCGAAAATGAATAAATACATGGCAGACTATAATTTCTTGTCAGATCAATCGGGTTTAGAATAATTACTTGAGATATAAGGGAGATGCAGCATCATTCCAAAAAACGCTATTGATAATCTTGAGATTCGTGAGCAAGAAAGATGGTATGATATGTTAAACTGGATAGATTAAGAGGTCCAAATGTAATATGTATACACAATGATCAAGGATTGGTTAACCAGGATGGGTTGGAATTAGAAATTACAAGTCAAAAAAAGTTGTTTCAATCCATGGGTTTTATAGAAATAATAAATGTTAGATGTTATATCCATAAGAATCAAAATCCTAATCCAAGTTGACGGTATTTCCGCCTTAGAAAAAACAAATTTGGGCCAATAAACAGAGAATTTGAGAAAGGAACTCAAGCAGTTATTAATTATGGCACAATAAATAAAAGATCAAATTCATAAGTTGGTGAATAATTCCACTAATCTTACGAGTGGCGAGTTTCTGGCAACTGTTAAAATGCAATTAGACAAAATATGTGGCATTCTGGATGGGAGTACAGTAGATAACTCAAGAAAATTACCCTGCGGGATAAAGTTGGTGTAAGAGACAAACCCCAATGACTTCTTTGAAAGCAAAGACGCAAGGGTTCTGTGCAAACGATTCAATAAACTGAAGAAAAAGCTGTAAGCGATTGAAAAGGATTGGTTGAATAAAAGCTCTTAAAAACACGATATAGCGATGTTAAATCAGAATATCATTGCATGTTAAAAAGCGGAAACACCATGGTAGATATTTGACGCGACGTTCCCGATAATATTTATATTCAACATATTACATGATTATCCAAACTCTTGGAGATTAGAAAGGGATCCTAAATACAAATCTATTCCCACTATTCTCAAAGATGTAGATTTTAAAGGTTTCGAAACAATACGCGCAGAATAATAAACTTTGGCCTAACAACAGTTGGATAACGCTCACTTCATTACTCAAAGAATAGTTTCATAAATAATTGGGATGTAAGGTAACTAAAGATTCCATAGTAAAGCACAATTATACTAACAAGCAATGAAATGGTTAGATGAAGAGTAAGCAAACTTCAGCAAATATCCTCTAAATCTATATAGAATGGATATTCAACGTTGTCTTGAAGAAACATATGAGAAACGATCAGTCTACTCAAATGAAGAATTGAACAAATATGCAAAAGTTGAGAACCCTGACCCCAACAACTTTTAGCATTATATGTTTACAAGCTCAATCGAGGAAAGTAACTGTAACCCAATCTAAAACGTTAACTAATATGATCCACACTCAACTTTTGCATCTGGTAAAAAACCTTAACCGTGTAATGATTAGGACCCTACAATGGTTAGTAATTGTAATAGCACCATGTTGGATTAAAAGAAATTTGATCTTACTGTATTGCCCTGTCGACAGTCAGATGATACGATGAGTTACGTTAAACGTTAAATAAACGATATCGCAAATGAGTACAATGTCGAAATAAGAGAATAAAAAACTGAATAAAACGAAGAGTTTAACTCAATGGTATCGCGAAACGAAGAGGAACTTGAGGATGTTTGTCGAGGGGTAGCAAGAATGACTGATAAACCAAATGTTCGAACAGGTAATTATCTTACGATTCCTGCTAATTTAAGAAATTCAGAAGAAAGCTATCAGTTTGCCAACGAAATTCGTGAGAAAATCAAAATACGTTAATAAATGATTAAATTACTTTAAGACACAAAATAACATGCAAAATATGTTGAGACGAAACTTGGATTAGTTGAGGAAATGACTAAAAAACTTAAAGATGCTTTTCACACTTAATAAAAAGTTGAGAAGATAAATTTGCCAAAATTCACCCCATAGTAGACTCTATTATATTAGATTGATTAGTTTGTTCCAAACAACTTCTGGTAAGTTTTAAGTAAAATGAAGACTTTATTGACAGAATTAAGAAAGCAGAAACTTAAAAACCAGGAATTAGGTAGATTTAATGGATAATTGCTGAAATTACACAAAATTGACTCTAATCAAACGTATGTAAAATGGGCGAGGGGAATAATAGAATAATTTAATGCTTCTCCACAAAACTAAAAGTTTATAGTTGATATAGAGGAACAAGCACGCAACTATGAATGTGAATATATTGTTATTGGACCTAAATAACAATAATAGTTCGATGGAGATCGCTGGCGCTAAAGTGTAGGGAAGGTTGATTATATAATCGAAATGAAATCATCACCTCCAAAAAAGAAATTTGAACTGTCTGAAAAACAACAACAATAACCGAAAAGCTAAGGCATTTTCGGGAAAATCGCAAATACATGTACAAATTTAAAATTAATATTCAAATCTGTCCGAGCTATGTAAAAAGGAGAAGAAGCAGTGTAAAAATATTAGGATGAATACAAGGAAAAATATTCAGAATAAGCAAAACAAAATCTTAACTAAATTAAGAAACCGGATTAAGATCCTTCAGAGGTTAAGATACTTAACATACCTTCTCCCAAAAAGAAGATAAAGAAAATAGGCGGCGCTCCAAAATTGGAGAGTGAAAAATCCAAATGGATGAATGACGCAGAACTTGAAGACCATGTCTAAAAGTTTGTCTAATCCTACTTTGAAGAAAAAGAATAAAAGAACATAAAAGTATATTGTACAAGATAATTTGGAACTTCAGACACCCCAAAAGCAATATAACAAAGAGCTCAATATGTAGCAGGAATGTGTGGCATGAAGGTGTGGCATCCATAAAAAACACACGTAATTCCAGCAATTATTGATGATCACTTCATATTTGGGATCGTTAAACCCAATATGTCGAATACTCTCATCACAATGAACTCAATAAAAATTGATAATAAAGCTAATGAACCAAGAACAAAACTATTATCCATATATATTCATGAACTGCGAGCAGCACTCAGTCCAACTGTTAAATGGGATGGTTTTGACAGCATGATGCACCTCTCATACGCGGACTAATAGGATGGATTCAGTTGCGGTTATTACACTGCAATAGCAATTACATAAGCTATCTAAACAGAGTTTAAACTTAACATGACGAAAGCACCATTTTTCGTAAGAAAAGAGGATGCCTATAAGTTAGCTGATGAAATAATTGGAAAACGTAAAAGATCAGACTAACAATTGGAGTAAAGCTTGAAGGGAACGTAGGAAGTCAAAGCAGAAAATATTAATTGTACGGACAATTCTATTTACTGCTTATCTCAAAGACAATCCCCCGGTTTCAGCGGATAAAGCATCATTTCAAGTCAACGAAGAGAGCAAGATCTGATTGTTTCAGATTTAGGCAGTATCAATAAAGGAGAGAATTATAAGCAGATATAAAACATTTAAATCTAAAGTGAAAGTCAAATTGAAACAAGCAAAAAACCAACCGTTGTTCTCACCAACAGAAGTGGAATCAACATCAAACAAAACATTCTCATCAAGAGTAAAATAAATCAAAGTAAAGTAGAACAAATAAAAGACAGCATCACAGTTGATGAGATATTGAACTACGTAAGTGTAAATATATCAACTCAAGAGCCAATTAACCTATTCGAGGCAAATTTAGGAATTAACTAAGTAAATCGTAACGAAGCGATTAATGACTCAAAAATAATGGATGCAGCAGAATACCACATTTTCGTCCTTACAATTATGAAGTGGCAGGTAATTGGATTGATATAACCAAAATTGTAATAACTGACTATCTTAAATCCTAATTCTTCGGAGGATAGGGAGAAAATAAACAAAGCAGCGATTGGATATATTTAAAAATTTACCCAAAAGTGTAAACTTGAGAAAGATATCACGGAAACGTACGCCCCAATATTCACAACGGTTGCTGAATCAGGTGATTCAGGATACTACAATTTAATTGCTTTGCTAAAAATTCTATATTCATAAAAAATGAATAATCTCATGGTGAGTGAAACATCAGCATAGCAAATTAAATAATTGACGCTTATAAACCGAAAATCAGATGGTTTAGACATCGGACAATTGAAATTTGATTAAATTAATAATTTAGTTCCAAAATAAGAAGCTCCAAAAATAGAAATCAAATGCATTGATTAATTTGCTGAGTTTCAAGAAATTAAAAGATATACTGAAATGATTATCTCGGAAAATGGATATTCGAACGTAATTATAATAAATTGGCCGATTTACTAAAATTCAATGTTATAAATATAGCACCAATGCTAAAAACTGGAAAGCTTTTAAATAATTATACCATTGATAACAGAGTAATTTTGGGCTTGTTGCGTATATTGTTAAGATCCAGAAAGTAATAAGTGTACATATTTTGATACTATATCGGATACAGATAGGGAAATCTAAAACCTTAAAGAGATAAATAAAATATTATAGCAGCTAAATATCAAACAAATTACTGAATTTGATACAATTTAAACGCTAAATGCAACTAAAAAAGAACAATTGTTAAAATAAAATGATTTGAGCAGATACTACGTCATGATTTTTATTCAAAAATTTTTTGGAAAGACCGAAGTGTCAGTAGAGCCTCAAATATTGAAACACTTTAAGGATATAATTTGTCCAAATAGAGATATTATTGAAAAACTAAACATAATTTCGAAGTATGGAAAGCGGCTATTTGAAGACACTTAAAAGTACCAATTATTTGTTGATCCAAACACGGTCAGAGCATTAATTAGAGGGAAAAAGTAAGATTAAAGTGTAAGAAATTACTTAGAAAAAGGTTAAATCAACTCAAGAATAACTTTAATAATACCACTGTTAATTAATGCAAAATGGGTATGCTTCACAATGGGGAACTGCGGTATCTAATACAACGGTGATATTAGTGGGTATGAAGATATTATTATTTAAGAGCTGAACAAAATTAATCAGTAATTTAGAAGTGTAAGGAAGATAAAGAAATATGACAAATCGAGTTTATATAGTCAGGAATTGGACAAAAATGTTAAAAATTTTGACTATTACAATCTGTTTATCTATCTCCACAAAACATCAATTAATAATTTGTAAAAAATTGATAATAAAGATATTGTTAAAATAAAGGACGAATTGGAGTTCTTTACCACAAAATTTAACTCTTATGAAAAATTATTTTAGTGCCCATGTTGCAATGAGATTGAATTATTTTGGACGATTACAGAACTGGAGGAGCACTTTATAAAGAAAAAACATCTGCTAAAACATTTCCGTAAAATACCAATACTGAGCGAAGGAATAAAAGAAGAGGTTTTTTACGAGTTATGCGAAAGATGTGGCTACCCGTGCAGTGATAACCCGTTATTTGGTCTAAAAACAAAATTATAGCACGATTAAGATAATATATGTAAGAAGCAAATGGACAAAGAGTAAAAACAAAAGTCAAAAGTTTTAAAGAAAAGTATCAAAATCAAATAAACTAAAAACGACTTTTTAGATCCAAACAGCAGAATACAACTATCACGTTTTTGTTCAAACCAAGATATAGATGCGTTGAAAGTTCAAATTGAATAATTCATTTAGTAAGCGTCGAATGAATGGAATCTTATTCCAGCATTTGAAAATATGTTAACCAAATTTGTGATGAGAGAGAAGAAAACCCCAAATACCTCAAACAAAATTGATGAAGAAGCAGGTGTAAAGAAATATGTAAATGAAATGTTCACTTTGGAAGGAATTGGAAAGGCATATAAAAGGCTTGAGGAGTTTTACGATCAGAAACCAAAATAATAAATGCCGTGTGTTGCTGAACAGTAGGAACTGTTTAATGAGTTATATCCTCGACCTCCAAAAATATAGTTTGATATGAATTAGCAATACTCAAAACCATTGCAGGAATAGTTCGAGGAAATCACGTAAGAAGAAATTGTGGTGAATATTCGAAAGATTAAGAAACATAAAAGTTGTGGCCCGTCTGGAATAGGTCCAACCCACCTAAAATACTTGGCAAAACATCAGAAAGTGTTTGTATCCTATTTAGCGAAAATATTTAATTAGCTGATGACTAATCCTGATTGTGTATAACTTACTCCCACACTCTACAAATTTAGGGCAATTTTTATTCCGAAATCTGGAGGCAAGTTTAGACCTATTGCGGTGTCAGAAACCATATTATTAGTATTCCACAAGCTATTAACATTCAGACTGAGAAATTAAACGGCTCACAGGATATCTAAAAACCAATTCGCTTTTGCGAGGAACGCCAATGTTATTTGTTTATCTAGGGCTGAACAATGGAGAAAAGAAGGATTAACGCTCACGACAATAGACATCTAAAACGCATTTAACTCAACATCGCATGAACTAATATTTAACGAACTGAACAATTTAAGAGTTAGTCCGATGTACTTGAAATACCTTTAAAAATTCCTGAGTGCAAGGGAATGCAATTTGGGAAAGAACATTATGTGCGGGGTGCCTTAAGGTGATTCCCAATCGATGCAGTTATTTTGCATTGCAATTAATGATTAGGTTGAAAAATTATCAAGGAAATATAAAATTACTGTATATGCTGATGATATCCTAATTGGACACGACAACAAAATAGATCCTCAAACGGTAATAACGGAATGCATTAACCTCTTTAAGCCAATTGGCCTTGATATTAACCGGGAAAAATGTAATTCGACCTATGGAGATGGAGAAATTCAATTTATGGGTCAGAAATTTAATAACCAAACAGCGAAATCAAGATCTTCACAGCTATTGATGACAGCCAAAAAATGTGTATAGGTTATTGATTATGCACCAATCGAAGCACAAAAGAAACTTATTCTAACATCAATGGTCGCTGTATCCAAAGTAAACTTCGGGCCTCTTATTGAATAGAGCCCTGTTGACAATTCAGAAGAAGTTCAAAATTATAAATAAATTGATGAGCTAATTATTGAGTTTATTTCAAGATTGTTCAAAATGAAAAATTTAGGACAAGAGGAGAAAAATGAATTTTGTGTTTCTTGCAAGGAGGATGGAGGATTAGAACTGATGCTGCCAGGGAATTACTACCAAACAATGAAAAACGCACAAGAAAAGAATTTAATGTCACCAGCGGACTACGATAACCTCTCATTCGAAACACTGAAATAATCATTCATTAAAGAATTCAGAACAGAGAAAATCATTAAAAAATACGCTCAAACACCAAAAATTGGATATACTCTGTTTGATTATGTTTAAATTAACGATTCAACTTTCAACTATCTGTGTTAAGTGCGCTTTGGAAACAAATCATTATATGATTACAAAGGAATATGTGCCCAATGCGGAAGAACATAGTCAGATCAACACATGTTAGTTTGTCCGTCAACAAATTATGTTCGTATAATAAAACATGATAAAG
This sequence comes from Erysipelotrichia bacterium, assembly GCA_009916335.1. The sequence goes on from SAAR01000126.1 coordinate 8,720, forward strand.
TTGTTGAAGGAATAATGAAACTCATGGATGAGGAAAAATAATGTAAGGTCGTATGTAAAGACAACAAGAATATGGGTGGCGAAAGGGCGAAACCTGATTTAGAATTTAAATACAATGGTAAGAGATATTTAATTGATGTTTCCTTTGTATGCGACAAAAAGACAATGAGCTAAAGATTTGATGGGAAAATCCAAAAATATAGAGGATGCCATAACATCTATAGCGAATATTAGGTAATACCAATAATAATCGGATATGACGGAGTTTTATATGAGAAAACTTTAGAATTATTGGAAGGCAAAGAATTTGAAGAAATAGGTTACTCGATGCTATATAAAATAATTTATCGAGAAGTTGCGAAAGCTTGGCATCTTGCAGAAAATCTCACCTACCACAAAACTTTAGAATAAATTAGATTGGGAGTGTACCCTACTAATGGTGAGTAAGATGATGCGGTATTGTGTCAAAACCACTAATATTTGACACAAGAAAACAAGCTGGAGCTCAGTACACAGTAAGAAGGTGCGGGGGAGTGAGAGAATTTGTAGTTTTTTTGTATAGGGAAAGACACTTTGTCACAGAGCTTAACTCTCTAAATATTTAGCTAAATGAATCAATATCAT
>SAAR01000654.1 GCA_009916335.1 Erysipelotrichia bacterium
CCCTTATATTGTTTTCGATCGTGGTGCTCTACCTGATTCGTGGTTTTTTGATTCAAACGGATTTAACTATGATAGTGTTACATACTCCCCCGATTTGTGGAGTAAAACGTTAAGCACAGATCAAGTTGATGATGTGAAAGAGTATCTTTTTGAACTTCGTAATAGCGAAAATACTCTTGAGCATAACTCGCCAAGAAAAACAGCTAGGTTCCTTAAAGATAAATATAATATTGGCAACAGGAAAGTTATTTTTATCCCGTTTCAGCGTCCGAGTGATACGGTTACTAATTATTTTGCTGGTGCAGCGAGATCCGTTAAAGAATTTCAAGAGTGGGTTGCATTTATCGCAAAAAATCTTCCTAAACGGGAATGGGTTATTCTATGTAAAAACCATCCATTAGATCGTGAACTGCCTAAAATAGATGGTGTTATTTATACTGATGATGACGCGCATATACATGACCTTATTGATTTGGCAGATAAAGTATTTCTAATGAATTCTGGTGTTGGTGTTTTATCATTAGCATTTATGAAACCAGTTATTTGTGCTTCACATGCATTCTATGCTCACGAAGGGCTAGCTGTAGAAGTAAGTAATGTTAACTCTGCACTTGAATTGATTAAGTCAGATCTATCTGTAAATCAAGAAAGAGTCTACCAGTTTTATTATCATTTAGTTAGAAATGTATATTCATTTGGGAAATCGAAATACAAAAAAACTAAAGCAATTGATGGTAGTGATCGAAGTATCGTGGACGAAATTATTTTTAGTAATGTGAATATTGCCGGTCGGGAAATTCATTATGGCCCGCAACTTAAAGGCGTTAGTTTAGATTCGCCATTATTTTATAGTTTTGGTGGTCGAGATGGCATAAAAAAAGAAATTGCTTCTCAGAGCAATAGGGTCGATAAGAATAATGCTCCATGTGTCGTATCGAAAAATAATGATAATTACGCTAAAAAATCTAAGTCACCTCTTCAACGAAAAATAAGAAAACTGTTTAGAGACCCAATTCTCTTTTTTAAGGATGCTTGTAAGTGATATTCCTAAACATCTCATAAGGTATCAACATGATTGAGATTGATTCAATTTATAATTATTCTGATGAATTTGAAAATAAGATAATTTCTGCTTATGGTGTTAAAAATAATAAATTTTTCTCGTTGGCTTTTATGGAGTCTGGCGCATATGTGTCCATAGGTAAAAATAGTAATTTAGCCGATACTAACATTAGACTTGGGAAAAATTCTCGATTAATTATTGGCGATGACTGTACTTTAAAAGGAAGAGTGAGCATAGGATCATTTTCTACAGTGATCATTGGGAACAATTTGGATGTTACGAGTAATCTCTACATCCGCGTTGTTGAAGCTACCTCATTAAGTATTGGTGATGATTGCTTGATAGCAAGTGATGTGGTTATAAGAACTAATGATGGCCATCCAATCTATGAATTGTTTAGTGGAAAACATATAAACAAAGGTAAAGACATATCGATAGGAAGACATGTCTGGTTAGGCGATCAAACCGCTATTCTTAAAGGTGTGACGATTGGAGATGGCAGTATAGTTGCAATGAGAAGTGTTGTTACAAAAAATGTTCCGGAGACGACTATTGTCGCAGGTATCCCTGCCAAAGTTATAAGAAGTGAGTGTACTTGGGAACACTCACTTTCTGACCATACTGCAGAGTATTATCACAATGACTTTGAATGAATAAAATATTAATAGTGAGTGTTGGATTATTGGCTGATATTTCTTTGTATGAGGAG